>DATCEM010000520.1:0-13413 GCA_036510175.1 Solirubrobacteraceae bacterium
CGGTGTCACCGATGTTGAGGATCTCCGACGGGTGATTCACATGAGACCACGACAGCTCGGAGATGTGGATCAGGACGTCGATCCCGTCGAGGTCGACGAAGGCGCCGAAGTCGACGATGTTGGAGATCATGCCTTCGACGACCTGGGCCGGCTGGAGCCGGTCGAGGATGCGCTCACGGTCCTCCTTGCGCTGCTCCTCGAGGACGGCGCGGCGGGAGAGGACGACATTGTTGCGCGAGCGGTTGAGCTCGATGACCTTGCACTCGATCGTCTGATCGAGGTACTCGTCGAGGTTGGGGACCCGGCGGATGTCGACGAGCGAGGCGGGCAGGAAGCCACGCACCCCGAGGTCGATGATCAGCCCGCCCTTGACGACCTCGATGACGCGGCCGTCGACCGGCTCTCCGGACTCGGCCGCCGCCTCGATCTTGCGCCAGGCGCGCTCGAAGCGGGCGCGCTTCTTGGAGAGGATGAGCCGACCGTCCTGGTCCTCCTTGGTGAGGACCAGCGCGTCGACCTCCTCGCCGAGCTCGACCTCGTCGTGCGGGTCGACGGATTTACGGATCGACAGCTCGCCGGCCGGGATGACGCCTTCGGACTTGTAACCGATGTCGACGAGGACCTCGTCGTTATCGATACGGACGACGTTGCCGGTGACGACATCGCCTTCCTGGAAGGGGTGCAGGGTGGCGTCGTAATTGGGGACTATCTGCCCGTCGATCTCGAGCAGGAGCCCGTCCGAGTCGGGGACGATTTTCGCGTCGGGAAGCTCGGAGAGGGTTAGCATTGCGGTTGTAGGTGACATCAGCCGAGAGAGGTTACAACCACTCGGCGCTCAAGTGGTTCCCGGCCTCGCCCCGCTCACGGCGCAACGGCCGGACCGCGCGCCCTCGGAGGCGGTCGCGGCGGCTCACTGGCCGGGCGGCGCAGCCCTATCATCACCGGCATGCCGGTACGGGCCACGAAGCGCGGCAGCGAGCGCACGCCGCTCCAGCGCGACTGCGATGTGCTGATCTGCGGGGCGAGCTTCGCCGGCCTCGCCGTCGCTCGCGAGCTCGCGAGCACGGGCGCCGACGTCCTCGTAATCGACCGCTACGAGATCGGCGAGCGTCAGACCTCGGCCTGCGGAATCCCGACCGGCTGGCTCCGCGCGCTGGCCCTGGACGAATCGCTCCGGCAGACCTTCGAAGAGCTCGTAATCCACACCCCGCACAGCACCGTGCGCTACGACCTCCCCTGGACCTTCTCCACCTTCGACTACCGGACGCTGTGCGGTCTCCTCGCCGCGATGGGTTCCTTCGAGTTCGAGACCGCGAAGGTCGACGGTCGCACCGGCGACACCGTCCACACCGACCGGGGTGACATCCGCGCGCCGCTGATCGTCGACGGCCTGGGCTGGCGGCGCGTGCTCGGCGCGGGGGAGAACATCCAGCCCCCTGATGCGCTGCTCTCGCGCGGCCTCGAGGTGCATCCCTCGGGGTCGGGCGAGGATCTCGAGGTGTGGATCGACCGCTCCTACGTCCCCGCCGGCTACGGCTGGAGCTTCCCCGCCGACGGCGAGCTGCGGATCGGGATCGGCTCCTTCGACCCCCGCCACCACGTCCGCGAGCCCACGGAGCGCCTGGCCACCGATCTCCACGCCGACCGCGTGCGCTACCAGGGCAACTGGATCCCCCACGCCCTGCGCGACGCGACCGAGGACGGGGTCTTCTTCGTCGGCGACTCGGCCGGTCACTGCCTACCGCTGACGGCGGAGGGGATCCGCACGGCCCTGTACTTCGGACTTGCCTGCGGCCGCGAGCTGCGCGGAGTGATCGAGGGACGCCAGACTCGCGAAAGCGCGCTCGAGCGATACCACGGCTTTTCGGCCGAGCACGCGCTCGCCTTTCGCTGGATGCTCCGCGTCCAGCGTCTCGTCCCCCGCGTCGCCCCCGGCCTGCTCGCCCCGTCCCTGCGCGCGATGGGCACCAAGCGCTTCGTCGACTGGTCCTTCAACCACTACCTGAACATCGCCCACCCGCGGTTCGTCACCGCGGGGGAAGCCGCCCCGCACGCACGCACCGCGCTGCCAGCCGCCTAGCTATCCCCCCGGGGCAACGGGCGCGACGGGGGCACCCGCCTCACTTAGCCGACAGCCAGTTAACCCCAACCCCAGACTCGACCGCCAGCGGCGGGTCGAGCGCATAGGCCCCCTCCATCGCCCGGGCCACGATCTCCCGGACCTGCTCGGCCTCCGACGCGGGACCCTCGAGCAGCAGTTCGTCGTGGATCTGGAGAATCAACCGCGTCTGCGTCCCCGCTTCGGTGAGCGCGCGGTCGGCGTGGACCATGGCGATCTTCATGATGTCCGCGGCGGTGCCCTGAATCACCATGTTGACGGCGAAGCGCTCCCCCTGCTTGCGCAGCTCCCAGCGACGCGCCCGCAGCTCGGGGACCTGGCGGCGGCGGCCGAAGAGCGTCGAGACGTAGCCGTGCTCGGTGCCCTGGACGATCGTCTCCTCGATGAACCTCCCGACGGCGGGGAAGCCGGCGAGGTAGCGCTGGATGAACTCGTCCGCCTCGGCCTGGGGGATGTCGAGCCGGTCGGCCATCCCGTACGCGGAGAGTCCGTAGACAATCCCGTAGTTGATCATCTTCGCCTTCGAGCGCATGGCGGGATCGATCTCATCGGGCGTGACGCCGAACACCCGGCACGCGGTCGCCGTGTGAACGTCCTCGCCACGGCGGAAGATCTCCTTGAGCACGTCCTCGCCGGCGATGTGCGCGAGCAGCCGTAGCTCGACCTGCGAGTAGTCGGCCGAGACGAGCAGGTGGTCCGGTTCGGCAACGAAGCAGGCTCGGATCTCCCGCCCGAGCGGGGTCCGGATGGGGATGTTCTGGAGGTTGGGATTGTTCGAGGACAGCCGCCCGGTCGTCGCCGCCGTCTGGTTCAGGGTGGTGTGCAGGCGGCCGTCCTGCGCAATGAGCTCGGGCAGGGCGTCGAGGTAGGTCTGCGCCAGCTTGGTCAGCTCGCGCCAGCGCTCGATCTTCGGGATGATCAGATGCTCGTCGCGGATCGCCTGGAGCACGCGCGCGTCGGTCGAGTAGCCCGTCTTCCCGCGCCGCTTGCGCGAGAGGCTGAGCTTGCCGAAGAGGATCTCCTCGAGCTGCTTGGGCGAGCCGAGGGTGAACTCCTCGCCCGCGAGCTCGAAGATCTCGAGCTCGAGCCGGTCCGCCTCCTCCTTGACGCGGGCCGATATCTCCGCCAGGCGCTCGGTGTCGAGTTTTAGGCCCTCCACCTCCATGTTGCGCAGGATCCGCACGAGTGGCAGCTCCACGTCGGTGAACAGGTCGGTGAGGCCGCGACCCCTGATCTCCTCGCGCTGCCAGTCGGCCAGCGCGTGCACGAGCAGCGCATCGGCAGCGGCCTCGTCGTCGACCTCGGTGGCCACACTGAGCCCTCGTTCCTCGCACAGCTCCCGGAAGGGATACGCCCGCCGGGCGGGCTCGAGCAGGTAGGCGCCGATCTCGGTGTCGTGGGCGAGCACGGCGGGCACCGTCCCGAGCGCCTTGGCGTCGTGGGCGATCACCGGGCGATCGCCGACCGCGGCGACCAGCTCGTCGGGCGACGCGCACATCCCCGCGAGCACCTCCGCCCCACCGCCGTAGGCGCCGAAGCGCCACGACGAGTCGGTGGCGAACAGCGCGTCGTCGGGAACCTCCGGGGCGCGCACGGCGAGCGCGAGCTCGCTGCCGGTCATTCGCGCCACGTCGGCCACCGTACCCTGGCGCACTCGTGCGCTGAGCGCGCTCCCCGACTCGGGAGCCGGGGCCGTGGCCGCCGCGTCCGCCGAGCCCAGCGCCTCCTCGAGTCGCCGCAGCGGATCGCGCAGCTCGAACTCGCGGAATACCTCGCGCAGCCTCGAGCGGTCCGGCGGCGCGGAGACGTACTCCTGCACATCGAGATCGAGCGGGATATCCCGCTTCGCCGTCGCGAGCTCCTTGGACATCCGCGCGTTGTCGGCATGCTCGATCAGGTTCTGCTTGCGCTTCGCCCCCGAGATCTCCTCGACGTGCTCGAGCACCCCCTCGAGCGAGCCGAAGCGCTGCAGCAGATCGGCGGCCGTCTTGTCCCCGATCCCGGGAACGCCGGGAATGTTGTCGCTGGTGTCGCCCTTGAGCCCGATGAAATCGGGGACGAGCTCCGGTGGGATGCCGTAACGATCGACCACACCCTCGCGGTCATACACGCGCGTATCGGTGATGCCCCGCGACGTGGTCATGATCCTCACCTCGTCGTCCACGAGCTGGTAGGCGTCGCGGTCGCCGGTCACCACCATGACCGGGACCGAAGCGCCTTTGGCCTGCTCGGCGATCGACGCGATCACGTCGTCGGCCTCATAGCCGTCAACGCGGATGTTGCGGTAGCCGAACGCGGCGACCAGCGGCTCCAGATGCGGCCACTGCTCCTTGAGCAGATCCGGGCGCGAGCTGCGCTGGGCCTTGTACTCCTGGTAGATCTCCTTGCGCCCCGACGAACCGGCGTCCCACACGACGACCGTGGCCTTGGGACCGTAGTCGGTGAGGATCTTCACGAGCATCGAGGCGAACCCGAAGATGGCGTTCGTCGGCACCCCGGTGGACGTCGCGATCGACTCGGGCAGCGCGAAGAACGCCCGGTAGGCCAGGCTGTTACCGTCGATCAGGAAGAGTTCGTCGGCCATCTAATGGAGGCTAGCTGGCATGAAGGTCACCATCACGGGCGCGACGGGACTCCTGGGCTCACGGCTCGTGGCCACCCTGAAAGACCGCGGCGACGAGGTGACGGCGCTCTCGCGCGATCCGGTGCGGGCGACCGAGCGGCTTGGCGTTCCCGCCGAGCAGTGGGATCTCCTCGCCGGCCCCGCGCCTGCCGACGCGCTCGCCGGGCGCGACGGCGTGATCCACCTCGCCGGCGCGCCGGTGGCACAGCGCTGGAGCGAGGACGCGCGCGAGCAGATCCGCTCGAGCCGGGTTCAGGGCACGGCCAACCTGGTAGCCGGCCTGGAGACCGCCGACCCGCGACCGGCGGTGCTCGTCAGCGCGTCGGCGTCGGGGATCTACGGGGACCGGGGAGCGGAGGAGCTCGACGAGGGCGCCTCGACGGGGAATGACTTCCTGGCTGAGGTGTGCGCCGGGTGGGAGGCCGCCGCCGACCGCGCCTCAGCGCTCGGGGTGCGCGTGACCAAGCTGCGCACGGGAATCGTCCTCGACGCCGGCGGCGGCGCGCTCGAGAAGATGCTGCCACCGTTTCGCCTGGGCGTCGGCGGGCCCGTGGCCGGAGGCAAGCAGTACATGTCGTGGATCCACCTCGACGACGTAATCGGGCTCTACCTGGCCGCGCTCGACGGCGAGGACTGGAGCGGCCCGGTCAACGGGTGCGCGCCCGGGGCGGTGACCAACGCAGAGTTCTCGCACGCGCTCGGTCGCGCGCTGCACCGGCCCGCGGTACTGCCCGTGCCGGGTCTCGCCTTGCGCGCCATGTACGGCGAGATGGCGTCGATCGTCACCGGTGGCCAGCGCATGGTCCCGGCGCGCGCGCAGGCCCTCGGCTACCCGTGGGCTCACGCCGATCTCGACGCGGCGCTACGTTCGGCGCTCGCGGCCTGAGGCTACCGGTGCCGGGCTCGACGCCGCGGGAGCGGGCCGTCGACCCTCCAGCGCGAGCCCGGGCGACTCGGCAGCAGGAGGACAATGAGCAGGCCGACGGCGGTCAGGAGCAGGCCGAAGGTGAGCCCGACCTTCTCTCCGTAGCCCTTGCGGTCCGAGACCCACGAGCCGATCGCGGCTGAGAGCAGCCAGATGAAGAGCAGGTAGAGCCCCGTAGCGCCGATCTGGCCGTTGATGGCGAAGACGATCATGTCCCGAGATACGCTCGCTGGACCTCGGGGTCGTTGCGCAGCTCCTGCGACGCGTTCGCCAGCACCACCCGGCCCGTCTCGAGGACGTAGCCGCGCTTGGCGATGTCGAGCGCGTAGTTGGCGTTCTGCTCAACCAGGAGGATCGCCACGCCGGAGCTGTTGATCTCGCCGATCGTGCCGTAGATCCGCTGGGTGAGAACCGGCGAGATGCCCATCGAGGGCTCGTCGAGCATGAGCAGCCGCGGCCTGGCCATGAGCGCGCGACCGATCGCCAGCATCTGCTGCTCGCCGCCCGACATCGTCCCCGCTTTCTGGCTCTCGCGCTCCTGGAGGCGGGGAAACAGCGTGAAGACGCGCTCGAGGTCCTCGGCGATCTCCGGTCCCCGGCGCAGATGCGCGCCGAGATCGAGGTTCTCGCGTACCGTCATGCGGGGAAAGCAGTGACGCCCCTCGGGCGAGAGCGCAATCCCCGTCCCGACGATCCGGTGCGCGGGCGTGCGCGTGATCTCCGCCCCGGCGAAGGTGATCTTTCCCGAGCTCGCCGGGGTCAGTCCCGAGATCGAGCGCAGCGTGGTCGACTTGCCGGCTCCGTTGGAGCCGATCAGGGTGACCACCTCGCCCTCCTCGACGGTGAGGGAGACGCCCTTGAGCGCTTCGATCGCGCCGTAGTAGACGTGAATGTCGGAGACCTCGAGCAGGGCCATCAGTCCTGCTTCCCCAGGTACGCCTCGATCACCCGCGGGTCGTTGCGCACGTCGGACGGCGGTCCCTCGGCGATCCGCTCGCCGTGGTCGAGCACGGTGACCCGCTCGGACACGTTCATCACGACCTTCATGTCATGCTCGATCAGGAGGATCGTCAGCTTCAGGTCCTGGCGCAGGGTGCGCATGAAGGCGGTCAGGGCCGCGGACTCCTGCGGGTTCATCCCCGCCGTCGGCTCGTCGAGGAGCAGGAGCTTCGGCTCGGAGGCCAGCGCTCGCGCGATCTCCACCCGCCGCTGATCCCCGTAGGCCAGCCGTGCGGCGATCTGGTCGAAGGCACCCGAGCGGATGCCTACGTATTCCAGGAGCTCTGCCGCGCGCTCGCGTGCCTCGCGCTCTTCGCGCCGGGCCCATGGCGGACGGACGATCGACCCGATGAGCCCGGTACGGAGCCGCGAGTGCCGTCCGATGAGCACGTTCTCGAGCGCCGTCATCGCCCCGAACAAGCGGATGTTCTGGAAGGTACGGGCCACGCCGAGGCCGGTGATGATGTCCGGACGCGAGCGTGTCACGTCGCGTTCGCCGAGCAGGATCCGCCCCCTCGTCGCCTTGTACAGGCCGGTGAGCATGTTGAAGAGCGTTGTCTTGCCGGCGCCGTTGGGACCGATGAGCGAGACGATCGAATGCTCGGGGATTTCGAACGAGATGTCGTTGACCGCGACCAGGCCACCGAACTCCTTGGTCACGTGGTCGGTTCGCATGACCGCCGGGCCGGAGGGTGCGGTGACGGTCGCCTCGGCGCCGGTCATTCGGCCACCTCGACGAGCTGGGCGTCGTCGGCGGCGATCTTCGCCGTGAGCTCGAGGCGCCGCCGGCGCTCGGGGAACAGGCCCTGCGGGCGCAGGATCATCACGAGCACGAGCAGGAAGCCGAAGATCCCGAACGAGAGCTGGGTCAGGTCGAAGTTCAGCCCGAAGTCGTGCGGCAGCCCGTTGAGGACGTCGGGGATCAGGTAGTAGTTGATGTAGGAGAGCAGGAGCGCGCCGAGCACCGCTCCCCAGATCGACCCGAGACCGCCGACGATGATCATCGCGAGGACGAAGATCGAGAACGAGAAGGCGAACTGGCTCGCGTTGACCGTGGTGTCGAAGGCGCCCAGGAAAACGCCCGACATGCCGCCGAAGGTGGCGCCGATGGCATAGGCCATGAGCTTCGTGCGCACCAGCGGGATGCCCATCGAGACGGCCGCGACCTCGTCCTCGCGCAAGGCGATCCACGCCCGCCCGAGCCGCGAGTCCCGCAGTCGCAGATTGATGAACAGGACGAGGAGCACGATGGCGAAGATGAGCCAGTACCAAGGTCGTAGCTGCAGCAGGTTGAACGAGCCGATCCCGGGGAAGTAGGGCAGGTCGAGCGCCGGGATCCCGAGGTTGCCCGCGGTCAAGGTCTGGCCGCCACCGAGGTGGATGCTCGTGCCGTTGACCGCGACGACGCCGATGATCTCCCCGAAGGCGAGCGTGACGATCGCGATGTAGTCGCTGCGCAGGCGCAGCGTCGGCAGGCCGATGATCATCCCGGCGACGGCGGTGATCACCACCGCGCAGACGAGGATGAGCACGAAGTTCAGATGGATCCCCGTTTCATGCGCTGCGATGCCCGAGACCAGCGCGTGGATGTGGGCCTTGAAGAAGAAGTCCGACCCGAACCAGCCCACCGAGTAGGCACCGAACGCGTAGAAGGCCACATAGCCGAGGTCGAGGAGGCCCGCGAACCCGACGACGACGTTCAGGCCGAGCGCCATCACCACGTAGGCGAGCGCGACGATGGTGGCGCCCATGAAGCCGCTGTCCTGCGAGAAGAAGAAGGGCAGGATGATCCCAAAGACGATGAGCAGCAGCGCCAGCGCGCGCGACCACCAGGGCACGCGCCGCACGAAGGCCTCACGCCGCTTGACCAGGGTCTCGCGCCATTCGGAGAGCTGGGCGAGCAGCTCGTTCATCCTGCCTCCCGGGTCTCCTCGCCGATCAGCCCGCGGGGCCGCAGCACCATGACCAGGATCAGGTAGCCGAAGACCACCGCCTCGGTCCATTGCGGCCCGAGCCGCGAGTCCGAGAGCTCCTGGATGCAGCCGATGATCAGGCCTCCGAGAACCGCGCCGCGGACGTTCCCGATCCCGCCCATGACCGCGGCCGTGAATGCGATCAGGCCGGCTTCGAAGCCCTGGAAGTACCAGACGGTGGTCTCGTAGAGCGCGTACACGAGACCGGCGGCCCCGGCGAGCATGCCCCCGAGGAGGAAGGTCAGCGAGATCGTGTTGTTGACGTTGATCCCCATCAGCCGCGCCGCCTCGGGGTCCTGGGCCGTGGCCCGCATCGCCCGACCGGGCCGGGTCTTACCGATGAACCAGGCGAGCGCGAGGACGAGCGGGATCATCACCCCGAGGGCGAGCAGGTCGGCCCGGTGGATGATCACGCCCGAGATCTGGAACACCGTGTCGTTCTCGCGGATCAGATCGTTGACCCCCTGGGGCGAGCCGCCGAGCCACAGGAGCCCGACGTTCTGGAGGATGAAGGAGAAGCCCACGGCGGTGATCAGGGGCGCGAGCTTGGGCGCGTTACGCAGCGGGCGGTAGCCCACGCGCTCGATGAGCACGTTGAGCGAGCCGCAGACCGCCATGCACACGATCAGCGTCAGAAGCAGCCCGGCGATCAGGCCGACCGGACCGGTGGCCAGGCCGAGCCCGAGCGTGCCCCACAGACCGGCCGCGGTGAACGAGCCGATCATGAACACGTCGCCATGGGCGAAGTTGATGAGCTCGATGATCCCGTAGACGAGCGTGTAGCCCATCGCGATGAGAGCCCAGATCGCGCCGTTGGACAGTCCCTCGACAAGGTTGAAGCCGAGCTGGGTGAGGTCGTGGCGGGTGACCGCATGCCCGGCGTGGAAGCCGGCCTGGTATCCGTGCGTCAGATCGTGGATCCCGTAGTAGGCCGGCAGGGCGACGAGCGCGATGAGAAGACCCCAGCGGCCGATGTAGCGCCGCAGCACAGCGAGCACGCGATTAACGGCGTCGGGCATCCTTGGCGCGAGAGAGTGGAGATCCACGGGTCCGTGCGGATGCGGAGGAGGCGCGCCATGCGCCCCCTCCGCGTTCCTATCTGACTATCTAGAGAATACGACGCGACTACTTGACGACCTTCGTCGGAGTAATCGTCTTGATGAACACCGGATCGCCGGTCGGCCCGACCTTGTACAGGCCGTAGGACTTCAGCGTCGTGTCCCCGTTCGCGTCGAACCCGTAGGTTCCGAGCACGGAATGGCGATCCTTGATCGCGAACAGCGCCTTCAGCACGGCGGCCTTGCTGTCGCCGTTGGCCCCAAGGCTTGCGATCGTATCGAGCCCGAGCTTCATCACCTCGTATCCGTAGATCGCATACGGGTCCGGGTTTGCCACCCCGTACTTCGCCTTGTAAGCCGCCAGGAACGCCTTACCGCCCGGGTAGGCGGCCAGATCCTGGGTCGCGACCGTGCACTCGAGCAGCGGATCGATCGAGGCGGGGACGCCACCGGCCTTCGCGGACGTGTACGAGCTCGTGCAGACGCCGTCGGGGCCGAAGATCTTGGCCGTGGGTATCGCGTTGTGCACGTCCTTGGTGATCTGAACCGCGCCGTTGGAGACGATGCCGGCGAAGAAGAAGCAGTCGGCTCCCTGACCCTTGATCGTCGCCGCGTAGGAGCGGAAGTTCGGCTGCGTCGGGTCGATCCCGGTGTTGCTGACGATGGTGTCGCCGTAGAAGCCCTTCTCCAGGCCGAGCAGCGTGGCTAGACCGGCGCCGTATGCCTCCTTGTCGTTGGCCACAGCGATCTTCGTGCACCCGGCCTGCTTCATCGCGATGAGATCCGCCGCTCCCTGAATCGAGTCGATGGGCACGATCCGCAGATAGGTGCGGGTGCCGGTCGGGTAGTACTTACCCGGTTCGCCTGGCAGGCTGCCCGGCAGGTTCGTGGTCAGACCCACAGCCGTGTTCGCCGGGCTCACCTGCGGGATGCCCGCTTCGTTGAGGATCGGGATCGAGACCTCGCTCGCGCCCGAGTTGAACTCGCCGATGTAGTAGACGGCCTTGGGGTCGGACGCCGCCTTGCGCGCGTCAGCGCCGGTCTGGGTCGGATCCCACTTGCCCGCCGCCGCGGTGGAGTCGTCGAGCGAGGTGTAGTTCACCGTGAACGGACCCGCCTTGCCTCCAGCCTGGGAGAGCGCGAGCTTGATGCCGTTGACCATCGGGATCGTCTGCGCGTTCGACGAGCCCTGCAGCGGCAGGCTCGAGTAGATGTCGATCGTCTTCGAGCCCGATGACGACGTGCTGCTCTTGGTGCTCGTGGTGTTGCTGCTGCTGCCACAACCGGCGAGCGCGACCAGCGCACCAACGAGAAAGATCCCGGCTTTCCGTCTTACGACCAACTCGACCACCCCTATTCTGTTAGTGGACCGGCGCCTCATCAACCCATTCCCTGGTAACAGGGCGGCCACAGCTTAATCGGGGCGCACCCCCGGAGCGAGTGCTCGAGGGGTCCTAACCCGAAGTTAACCCTGGAATGTGCGGAGGAAAACGAGGCGCCCGGCGACCACGCGATAGGCGCCGTACTGGCGCAACGTGATGTCCCCCCCCCGGTCGATGCTGTACGTGCCGAGCACGCTGTGGCGGTCATGGGTCGCGAAGATCGCCCCCAGCACCTTGGCGCGATCGGCGACCCGGCGACCGTGATCGGTGGCGCGATCGATCGCCCGGAGCATCAGGCTCATCGCCGCGTAGCCGTAGATGGCGTAGGGCTGGACCGATCCGTAGAGCCGCTTATACGCGGCGAAGAACCCCTGGCTGGCCGGCGGGTACGCGCGCTGGCCGAGCGGGGCCATCGTGACGTAGACACGGTGGTCGAGGCTGAGCGGGATGCCCCCAGTCGCGGGGTCGAGGTACGCGCCGTCGGCGGCGCCGTCGGAGGCGAAGATCCTCGCCCTGGGCAGTGCGGCCGCGACCGCCGTGGTCACCGCGGCGGCGTTGCTCTCGGCGATCGCGGTGAGGAACAGGCAGTCCGCGCCGGTCGTGGCGATACTCGTGGCCAGCGCTGCATACGAGGTAGCCGTGGGCTCGTAGGACTGGGCGCCGGCGATCCCCAGGCCCGACTTCGCGGCGTCGTGCTGGAAGATGCTCGACAGATCCTCTCCATAGACGGACCCGTCGTCGAGCACGTAGGTCTTCGTGCAGCCGAGTCCGCTCTGCAGGTCGACCTGCGCGACCTCTTCCACACTGTCGCTGGGGATCACGCGCGCGAACGTGCGCTTACCCGTCGGGTAGTACTTCTCGGGCTCGCCGGGGAAGGCTCCGATGGTCGCGCTGGTCAGCCCGGCGGCGCCGTCGGCGGGGCTGATCTGCGCGATGCCGGCGCGGTTGAGCACCGGGATCGAGATCGCGCTGGCGTCCGGGTTGAACTCGCCGATGTAGCCGACCGTGGTCCTGTCCGCGGCCGCCCGCTGCGCGTTGGTGGCGATGAAGCCCGGAACCCAGGTCCCCGCCTTCGCCGTGGAGTCGTCGAGCACGACGTAGCCGATCCGGTACTTGCCGACCGCGCTGTGCACCTGCGCCAGCGCGAGTTCCGCGCCACGCTGTACCGCAAGGGCCTGCGAGCTCCACTGGCCCTGCTCGGGCAGGCTCGCATAGATCGTCAGCCGGTGACCGGGGATCCTGCCGCTCGAGGTCGACCCACCGCCGCACCCGGCGAGCACGGCGAGCAGCGCCAGCGCGGCGATGGCCGTCGTGATCGCGCGGGCGCGCACCCCCTCCTCTGCGCATCTGGACACCGACGCATCGTATGGACCCGCCCGACGGACTCGCGTCCGAGCGCGGGGACGACCAACTGACCCTAACGCGAGGCTCACGGAGCGCGAACGCCGCCGTGCCCTCAGGGCTTGACGACCAGGCTCTTGGAGGCGACGAGCTTGCCGCCCTTGACCCGACTGACGATGTACGGCGCGCCTGAGGCGAACGTCGGGTCGCCGGTCGTCTTATTGATCGACAGGGTGCCGACCGCGGTGCTGAGGTTCTTGGCGCCGAGGAAGCTGTCCAGATTGGCGGCTCGATTGTCGGCGTTGACCCCGGCCGCGCGGAGGGTGTGGAGCACGACCTGCATCGCCGCGTAGCCGAAGATCGCCTGCGTCCAGGGCACGTGATGGTAGGCGGTCTTGAACGCCGTGAGGAAGGCCTTCCCCGAGGGCGGGAGCTCGGCGGTGGTCAGTCCTGGCTCTGAGAGGTAGGAGTCGCGCTGGGCGGCCGAACTCAGCTGGGAAGCGAAGGAGCTGCTGTACAGGCCCGATGGGCCGAAGAGCTTGAGGTGGGAATCGGCGGTGACCGCGCCGTTGAGCAGCTGCACGGCAGCGGGACCGGCGACGCCGCCGTAGAACACGGCGTCCGCCCCGGATTGCGCCAGGCCGGCGCTCGAGCGCTCCGGTCCGGTCGCGCTGATCCCGTACTTGGACGCGTCCTCCTTGACCGCAAGGGCGATCTCGTCGCCGTAGGCCTTGCCGTCTTCGGCGACATAGAGCTTCTTCACCCCCAGGCTCTGCATGAGCTGGAGCTGGGCCTTCGCCTGATTGTTGTCGCCCGGCACGACCCGGCCGAAGGTCCGCCCGTAGCTGCTCAGCGACTGGTAGTACTTGTTCGGGGAGCCGGGGTCCGCAGGCGTCGACTGGGTGAGACCGATCGCCGTGTCGTAGGGGCTGACCTGGAGCAGATCGTCGGCGTTGGTGATCGGGATCGACTGGGCCGAGGCGTTCGGGTCGA
>DATCEM010000521.1:0-3057 GCA_036510175.1 Solirubrobacteraceae bacterium
GACGCCGCCGAGGAGCTGTTCACCGGAGCCGAGGAGCACTTCGGGGCGCCGGTCCTCGCGCTCGTCAATAACGCCGGGATTGCCGCCGACGACCTCATCTCGCTCCTCGGCGACGAGGAATGGCAGAGCGTGCTCGACACCAATCTCACCGGCGCCTTCCGCCTGACCCGGCGCGCGCTCAAGCCGATGATGCGAGCCCGCTTCGGGCGGATTGTCAACATCTCCTCGGTCGTGGGGATCCGGGCCAATCCGGGCCAGGCCAACTACGGCGCCGCCAAGGCGGGGCTGATCGCGCTGACCAAGGCGGTGACCGTCGAGGTCGCCCGTCGCGGCATCACCTCCAACGCGGTGGCGCCAGGCTGGATCGAGACCGACATGACAGCCGGCGTGGACAGCGAGCTGCTCAGCAATGTCCCCGCCCGCCGGGCGGGGACTCCGGAGGAGGTCGCCGCGTGCGTGAGCTTCCTCGTGTCCGACGCCGCCGGCTACGTCAACGGATCGGTCCTCTCCGTCGACGGCGGCCTGGCGGCCTAGAACCCTTATCGAAAGCCAACGACAGGAGCAAGAATGTCAGTCACCACAGAACAGGTCGAGAGCCGTGTCGTCGAGACGCTGGCCAGCTTCGGCCCCGACGCCAGCCAGATCACCCGCGACGCCACCTTCGAGGAGCTCGACATCGACTCGCTCGATCTCGTCGAGCTCGCCCAGGTCGTCGAGGATGACTACAGCGTCATTCTCAAGGGAGAGGACATGAAGGAGCTCAAGACCGTGGGCCAGGCGATCGACCTGATCGTCAGCCGGGCGGAATAAGTGGCGCCAACCGAGGTCAATGGTGGTGTCCCGATGAGACGGCGGGTAGTGGTAACCGGTGTCGGAGCGGTCACCCCGCTCGGCGTCGGCGCCGGCGAGCTGCATGAGCGCTGGGCGGCCGGCGAATGCGGGATCGAGGACGGCGCCGGCGCGTGCACGACGTTCGACCCGAAGGAGTTCCTCTCGACCAAGGAGACCCGGCGGACCGATCGCTTCTCGCAGCTGGCGCTCGTCGCCAGCGGTGAGGCGCTCGAACAGGCGGGGTGGAACGGCGACCACGGCGGTTATGACCCGATGCGTGTCGGGTGCGTGCTGGCGACGGGGATCGGCGGTATCCACACGGTCGAGAGCAACCACGATGTGATGCGCGACAAGGGCGCGCGAGCGGTCTCGCCCCTCGGCGTGCCGTCGTACATGCCCAACGCCGGGGTGGCGGCGGTCGCGATGAAGTACGGCATCCACGGGCAGACCTACGGAGTCGTGTCGGCGTGCGCGAGTGGTGCGCACGCGATCGGCTCGGCGCTGAGAATGATCCAGTACGGGGACGCGGACGCGGTAATCGCCGGCGGCTCGGAGGCCACGCTGACCGAGTTCGGCTTCGCCTGCTTCAACGCGCTCCAGGCGCTCTCACA
Source organism: Solirubrobacteraceae bacterium (assembly GCA_036510175.1). Classification (GTDB taxonomy): domain Bacteria; phylum Actinomycetota; class Thermoleophilia; order Solirubrobacterales; family Solirubrobacteraceae; genus Palsa-465. The sequence goes on from DATCEM010000521.1 coordinate 1,443, forward strand.
GGAGGGGATCTCGCGGCCCTTCGATCTGCGTCGCGACGGATTCGTCATGGGCGAGGGCGCCGGTGTGCTCGTGCTCGAGGAAGCGCAGGCCGCGCAGGCGCGCGGCGCGACGATCCTCGGTGAGGTGCTCGGCTACGCCGCCACTTCCGACGCCCACCACCTGACCGCCCCCGATCCCACCGGCGGTCCGGCTTCGAGCGCGATCACCCTGGCGCTCAAGGACGCCGGCAAGACCCCCGCCGACGTGGACTACGTCAACGCCCACGGCACGTCGACACAGCTCAACGACGCCGTCGAGACCAGGGCGCTGAAGCTGGCCTTCGGCGAGGAGCGGGCGAAGCAGATACCCGTGTCCTCGACCAAGTCGGCGATCGGTCACCTACTGGGCGCTGCAGGCGCCGTCGAGGCGGTGGCGACGTTTGCTGCGCTGCGCGCGCGTGTCATCCCGCCGACCCTTGGCCTCGAGGTTCCCGACCCCGAGCTCGACCTCGACTACGTGCCCAGTGAGGCGCGTCCGCTGATCATGTCCAACGGCCATCCCCCGGTGGCGATCTCGAACTCGTTCGCCTTCGGCGGCCACAACGTAACCCTCGTCCTGGGTGGAGGGGAGTGAGACGATGAGCGCCACCGCAGTCCGTCCCACACAGCAGCAGCGACTGGGCGCGCGCGAGCGTCTCGAGGTCCTGTGCGACGCCGGCAGCGTGCAGGTAATGCGTTCCGGCGTGACCTCGACCCGGCTCGGGTCGCGCGCCCAGCCCGGCGACGGGGTCGTCGGCGCGACTGGGACGGTCGACGGTCGGCCGATCGCCTGCTATGCCCAGGACGGCACCTATCTCGGCGGCTCGCTCGGAGAGCACCACGCCGGCACGATCGTGCGTGTACTGGAGACCGCTAGTAAGGCGCGTATCCCCGTCGTCTCGTTCGTGGAGTCGGGTGGAGCGCGGATGCAGGAGGGCTCCGCGGCGCTCGGCGGCTACGGACGGGTATTTCGCGAGACGATCAGGCTCGGGGGCGTCGTGCCGCAGATCTCGGTCGTCTCGGGTAACTCGGCCGCCGGCGGCGCCTATTCGCCCGCGCTGACCGACCTGATCCTGATGACCGAGGACGCCTCGATGTTCCTCACCGGTCCGGGGATCGTGCGCGAGGCGCTCGGCGAAGACGTCGACGCGGCAACTCTCGGCGGGCGCCGGGTCCACGAGCGTAACGGCGTCTGCCACCTGGTCGAACGCGACGAGGCGGCCGCCGCCGCGCGCGTGCGCTCGCTGCTGCGCTACCTGCCCTCGGCGGCCGGCGAGCCGCCTCCGCGTGCTGCCTCCCGGGACCCCGATACGCGAGATCCCGGTGCGTCCGTGCCTCTCGAGCAGCGCCGCGTGTACGACGTGCGCGACGCCCTCGGGGGGATCGTCGACGCGGACTCGCTGCTCGAGCTGTGCCCGCGCTGGGCCCGGAACATGGTCACCGCGCTCGCTCGGATCGACGGTCGTCCGGTCGGCGTGATCGCCAACCAGCCGCGCTACCTCGGCGGCGTGATCGACGCCGTCGCGGCCGAGAAGGCGGCGCGCTTCATCGGCTTCTGCAGTTCCTTCGGACTGCCGCTGATCGCTGTCGTCGACAC
>DATCEM010000522.1:0-4562 GCA_036510175.1 Solirubrobacteraceae bacterium
GTTGGACATGCTCGTGATATGGGTCGCCAAGCCGATGAGCGCGGTTCCGGTGATGAGACCGAGGCCGGCCGTGGCCAGCGGCATCGCGGCCGCGAGCAGCGAGCCGAAGGTGAGCAGGAGGATCACCATGGCGGCGATCACGCCGACCGTGGTCGCCGGACCGATGCTGAAGCCCTCGGCCTGCTCGATCACCTGCCCGCCGGCGGCGAGCTGTAGGCCCGGGACATGGACGGCCTGGATCTGGTTGAGCACGGGCTTGCCGGTGGCGTTCGGGAGGTTGTTGGCGCGCTCGTCGTAGTTCACCGTCGCGAAGGCGGTCATCCGGTTCTTGGAGACCTCGACGGCGCCGGCCTGGCTATAGGGACTGAGCACGGAGACGACGTGCGGATCCTTCACCACCTGGGCCAGCACCCGCGTAATCGCGGAGTGCACCGCGGGCGCATCGATCGTGCCGCTGGACACGTGAGCGACCACGGTGTCAACATCGCCGGCCTGCGTCTTGAAGTTGTGCTGGAGCAGATCGAGGGCGTGCTGGGACTGGGTCCCGGGGAGGCTGAAGTTGGTCGCGTAGTTACGTCCCGCGGCGGCCGCGATGACCGAGGTGACGATCGCGACCGCCACCCAGGTGACGACGACGAGACGGCGATGATCTATGCACAGACGGGTGAGCTTCAGCATGGCGCGACTCCTGGTACGTGCGGATTGGCCCGGGCCACGCCCTGTGCGCACACGCGGCGTGACTCAATCGAGCACCCATCTCGACCCTTCCCGACGGGCATCATAGTGATCTTCACGCCGTCGCCGCCACGGGTAGCCAGCTGAAGCGGCGAGCGGCGAAGATCGCCGACGCGAGGGCCCACACCGCGAGCACGACGAGATCCCGCGGCGCCAGCGCCGCCGTGAACGATCCGCGCACGGTGGCGAGGTGCAGCGCCGCCGCCAGGTGCTCGACGGGGAAGATCTCGGCGATGTGGCGCAGGCCGGGGGACAGACTGGAGTTGGGGATCCACACGCCGGAGAAGAAATACAGCGGCAGCGTCGTCATCTGGACGACCGGCTGCGCGGCGTCGGGCGAGCCGATCAACCCCGCGACCGCGTAGCCCAGGCAGGCGAAGGTCACGGTCCCGACCACCGCGGTGATCGCGATGGCCGCGAGCGCTCCGACCGAGAAACCGACCCCGTAGCCAGCCCGAGCCACCACGAGCAGGAGCACCGCGGTGATCGACGCGGTCACCAGGGTGGAGAGCGCCTGGCCACCGAGGAGGATCGCCGGGGGGACCGGCGTGGCGCGGCGGCGCTTGAGCACCCCGGCCTCGCGCGCGGCGGAGATCGTGATCACCAGTCCGGCATAAGCCGCGGTGATGATCGAGAGGGCCAGGATGCCGCCGACGAAGAAGCGGGCGAGCGGCACCTTGGTGCCGTCGATTACGGTGCTCTTTCCGTTCCCGAACACGCTCGAGAAGATGACGAGGAGGAGGATCGGGAACAGGAAGGTGAAGAACCGTGCCCGCGGGTTGCGCAGGCTCGCCAGGGTGTCGTAGCGGGCCTGGTGGCCGAGGAGCGCGAGCGGCCCCCGGGCCGCCGGCGAGGGTCCCGCGGGGCCCGAGGCAACGGGGGCGCCGGCCGCGGGGGCGCCCGCCGCGGCCTGGCTCCGACGCCAGTGGCGCCGGAGGTACTTGAAGAGGAAGAACACGTTGATCAGCTCCGGTGGTAGTCGGTGGGCGTGGAGTTCGAGGCGGTGGCTCTGGCGGCCTGGTAGCGCTTCCAGCGGCGGATCAGATAACCGATAAGGAGGAACATTTGGTCAGCTCCTGTCGTGTTGGTGTTCGGCGACGAGTGAGAGGTAGACGTCTTCGAGCGTGGCGCGACCGACCTCGAGGTCATCGAGCTCGAGGCCGTACTCGAGCGCCCAGCCCGAGAGGGAGTAGAGATCGGCGGCGACCAGGTGGCTGGTCAGGGCGACGCGGTTCTCGCTCTGCTCCTCTGCCCGCTGGGTGAGCGCTATCGGCAGCTCGGCCATCGTCGTGCCGGTGGGCAGGGAAAAGGTGATCCGCGCCTCGGCGGCGTCACGGCCGCCGAGCGTGCGCGGCGTGCCCTGGGCGATGATCCGTCCCGCGGCGATGACCGCGATCCGGTCGGCCAGGCGCTCGGCCTCCTCCATGTAATGGGTGGTGAGGAAGACCGTCTTACCAAGGTCGCGCAGACCTTCGATGACCGTCCAGGCGGCACGTCGCGCCGACGGATCGAATCCCGTGGTCGGCTCGTCGAGGAAGATGAGCTCGGGATCACCGATGAGCGCGAGCGCGACGTCGAGGCGGCGGCGCTGCCCGCCCGAGAGCGAGGCGGCGCGCTGGTCGACGACCTCGGTCAGGCCCGCGAGCTCAAGGGTCTCCCCGATCGGACGGGGGGCGTGGTAGTAGCCGGCATAGAGCTCCAGGCACTCGCGCACGGTGAGGCCGGCCTCGGGCGCGGACTCCTGGAGCACGATGCCGATTCGCTCGCGCCAGGACTGCGGCGCCCGCGACGGGTCGGCGCCGAGTACACGCACGCTGCCGGCGCTGGCCGCGCGGAAGCCCTCGAGGATCTCCACAGTCGTGGTCTTGCCGGCGCCGTTGGGGCCGAGGAAGGCGAAGATCTCACCGCGGAAGACCTCGAGATCGATGCCCCGGACCGCCTCGTGCTCGTCGTAGCTCTTGCGCAGTCCCGAGACCTCGATCACGGTGTCTGCGACCTGTTGGTGGGACGCGGCCCGCTGGGCGACGGCGGCGTCAAGTGAGTTGGTGATCATGCCGCGAAAGGCTAGGTCGCGGACCGCGTTCCGTCATCGGCCCGGGGACCGAAATTCGTTCTCCACCCGAGGGTGGAGCCCGGGCCCATGCGGATCCACCCGAGAGCCGATGACGTATAGGCGCGCGGGGCTTATCGTTTGCGGCGATGATCTGGCTGGGCAAGCGTATTTACCGCTACTTCGCCTTCACCGGGGTGTGGACGGAGGACAAAGAACCCGTTCCCCCCGAGGTCGTGTTCCTGCGCATGCTCGGCATCGGCTACCTCGCGCTGCTCATCGTCTCCACGCTGACCACGCGCACGCACCCCGCGCTGCATGGGCGCGGCCTCATCGTCCTGCTCGCGCTGATCGTCCTGGTGGCGTCGCTCGCCGTCAACAATCCTCGCGCCTTCAAGCGACGGGCGCGGACGCGGCTCATGGCCTTCGCCATAACCACGATCGCCGCCGCCGCCCTCGCCGCCGTCCAGCCCAACGGTCTGTGGGAGGCGACTCCGTACTACGTCGCGGTCGTGGCGGCGATGCGCCTCGAGAGCAAGCTCGCCGCAGCGGTGCTCGGGGCCAACCTCGTTGTGCTGGGAATCGTCGCCGGGTTCACCAGCCACTGGGGCGACGCGCTGGGAACGCTGATCGGAGCCGTGCCCTGGTTCCTCGTCATGCGCCAGATGCGGCGCATGCGCGAGCAGAACATCGCGCTCGAGGCCTCGCAGGCGGCCGAGGCGCGCGCTGCCGCCGCCGCCGAGCGGGGTCGTCTCGCGCGCGAGATGCACGACGTCCTCGCGCATACGCTCTCGGCCCTGGCGCTCCAGCTCGAGAGCACGCGCCTGCTCGCCCACGACCGTGGCGTCGACCCCGACGTCTCGCGGGCCATCGACCAGGCGCACGGCCTGGCCGCGGGCGGCCTCGAGGAGGCCCGGCGGGCGATCTCCACGGCGCGCGGCGACGCCCTCCCGGGACCCGAGCGCGTCCATGAGCTGGCCGAGGCGGTCGCCGAGCAGAGCGGCCTGCCGGTCACCGTGGACGTGAGTGGCGAGCCGCGCGAGCTGCCCGCCGATGCCCGGCTGGCGGTGTACCGCACCGCCCAGGAGGCGCTGACCAATGTCCGGCGCCATGCCACCCCCGATCGGGTCGAGGTGCGCCTCGAATATCAGTGCGACGCCGTCGCACTCGTGATCGAGGACCACGGCGCCGGCGTCGCGGCGCCGGCGGGCGGGATGAGCGACCTGAGCGATGCCGGCGCCGGTTACGGGCTCACGGGCATGCGCGAGCGAGCCGAGCTCCTCGGGGGGACACTGGTGGCGGAGCCAACGAGAGACGGCTTCCGCGTCCAGCTGGTGCTGCCGGCGTGACGACGCCGACCCCCGCGCAAGCTCCGGTGCGCGTCCTTCTCGCCGACGACCAGCGTCTGGTGCGCGAGAGCCTTTCCACCCTGCTCGGCCTGCTTGGCGGGATCGAGCTCGTGGCCAGCGCGTCCGACGGCGAGGAGGCGGTCGCCCTGGCGCTCGAACACGAGCCCGATGTCGTGCTCATGGACCTGCGGATGCCACGCATGGACGGCATCGCGGCCACCCGGACCCTGCGCGAGCGGCTGCCCGGCGCCCGCGTCATCGCCCTAACCACGTTCGCCGACGACGAGAGCGTGCTCGGCGCCCTGCGCGCGGGCGCGCGCGGCTACTTGACCAAGGACGCCGGCGCGGAGGACATCCGGTCCGCGATCCTCACCGTCGCCGCCGGCGAGGCCACGCTTGACCCGGCCGTGCAGCACCACGTGGTGGCG
>DATCEM010000523.1:0-2045 GCA_036510175.1 Solirubrobacteraceae bacterium
AGCACCGTGCGCTCGTAGAGCAGCGAGGACTGCCGGTCCCATAGCGCCCAGAAGGCCTGGCGCGCGGGTCCGATGCGGACGGTTCCGATGCAGATCATCAGCTCGGGGCCGTAGATGCCGACGTAGCGCCAGGCCTTGAGCGCCCGCAGGCCGCGCCGCGCGGGCATCGGAGCCGGCGGGAGATGGAGCTCGGAGAGCCGGTCGGGGCGGGGGGTCCCGAAGGTTCCGCGGTGGGGGGATGGTGGCATTGCCCTCGCTCCGTGCCGGCCGCCGCTATGCTTGACCCAAGGCGATTGACTGACTGGTCAGTCGAAGGTTGGTCGCCGACGAGGGAGGAAATCCGATGCGCGCTGCCGCGGTGCAGCTCAACTCCACCGACGACGTCAAGCGTAACCGCACCACGGCGGACGGTCTCGTGCGTGCGGCCGCCTCGGACGGGGCGCAGCTGGTGGTCCTGCCGGAGAAGTGGAACGTGCTCGGCACCGACGCGCAGATGGCCGCTGCCGCGGAGCCCCTGGACGGGCCGTCGATCACCTGGGCGCGTGAGGTCGCGGCCGAGCTCGGCGTCGACCTGGTCGCGGGCTCGATCGTCGAGCGCGTCGAGGGTAAAGAAAAGACGTTGAACACCAGCGTCCATATCGGCCCCGACGGCGAAGTGCATGCCGTGTACCGCAAGATCCACATGTTCGATGTCGAGGTGGACGGAACCGTCTATCGCGAATCCGACGGCGAGGAGCCCGGAGAGGAGATCGTGGTCTCGGAGCTCGCGGACGGGGTTGGTTTGGGCATGAGCGTCTGCTACGACGTCCGCTTTCCCGAGCTCTACCGGATCCTGGCGCTGAGCGGCGCCGAGATCCTCGCCGTCCCGAGCGCCTTCACCCTGGCGACCACCCGTGACCACTGGGAGACGCTGCTGCGCGCGCGGGCGATCGAGAACCAGTGCTTCGTCGTCGCGCCGAACCAGATCGGAGCGCACCCGCCGGGGGACCGCTCAGGCGGCCGCTCGCTGATCGTCGATCCCTGGGGCCTCCCGCTCGCCACGGCCTCCGACGGCGAAGTGGCGATCGTTGCCGATCTCGACCTGCCTCGCCTGCGCGAGATCCGCCGCACCCTGCCCTCACTGGCCAACCGCAGGCCGAGCGCCTACCGCTGGCCCGACGAGCGATGACGCCTTCCGACACCGCCGTCGATAAGCGCCGGGTCATCCTCGAGGCCGCCGTACGCGTGTTCGCCCGCCAGGGCTTCCACACCTGTCGCGTGTCGGACATCGCCGACGAGGCAGGCGTGGCCTACGGGCTCGTCTACCACTACTTCAAGTCCAAGGATGAGGTGCTCGACACGATCTTCCTCGACCGCTGGGATGTGATGCTTGCGGCGATCAAGGAGGTTGATTCGCGCCCGATCGCGCCACGCGACAAGCTCTATGCGATCGCCGCCTTCATCATCGACTCCTACCGTCACGATCCCGACCTGATGAAGGTGATCATCGTCGAGGTGACGCGGGCGGCGAATACCTTCGCTCGCACGCATCTGGAGCAGATCCGTAATGCCTTCGCCGGGATCGCCGACATCGTTCGTGTTGCCCAGGCGCAGGGGGCTTTTCGGACCGAGGTCACGCCCGAGTTTGCGGCGCTCGCCTTCTATGGCGCGATCGAGCAGGTCCTCACCGGATGGATCTTCAACTCCGAGCCGGTGGGGGAGGCGGAGCTCGACCAGGCGAAGAACCTGATCGTCGAGACGATCTGCGGCGGGCTCGACGCGCGCGGCTCGGTCTCGGACGCGGCGGCGATCTGAGCCACGGGGCGAGGGGGCCGGTTCCCGCAGGCCGTCCCCCGCTCCATCCTGATTAGAATGGCCCACGTGAAGGAGAGCCCGCTCGTCAAGCGCCTACTCTGGTCCGGCCTCGTCGCCGGAGTGGGCGCGCTCGCGACCCTGGCGTCTCAGCGAGTGGCCGGCATGATCTGGACGCGAGTGTTCGGCGAAGAGCCGCCAGAGTGACCGAGCCCTGGTCTCCGGATGCCGCCCAGGCGCCGGCTCCGGTGGCG
>DATCEM010000524.1:0-4035 GCA_036510175.1 Solirubrobacteraceae bacterium
TTGCCGGCTCGCGGCCGGTCTCCCCGCCACAACGCCGGCCGAGGTGGAGCCGGCGTACCTTCGAGCACCTGACGCGGAGATCGCCTACCGCGAACGCCACCGGGGACCGAAGTGACAGACGAGACCATCACGATTCGCCGACTGGGTTATTCGGATCTCCCGCAGGTCATCGCCGTCGAGCGACGGGCATTTCCCACCCCGTGGTCGCTGGCGATGTTCGTCCTCGAGCTCTCCAAGCCCTCGGGGATCTGCCTTGCCGCCTCGATCGGGAATGACCTCGTGGGCTACCTCATCTGCTCGCGCTACGACGACGTCTGGCACCTGATGAACGTGGCCGTGGACCCCTCTCGTCGCCGCCGCGGGGTGGGGACCGCGCTGCTGGAGAAGATGCTCGAGCGCGCCGGGCTCGGCCGGGACCGTTACACGCTTGAGGTGCGAACGTCGAATCTGGGCGCGATCAAGCTCTACGAGCAGTTCGGGTTCACCACGGAGGGCATGCGGCGCCGCTATTACCAGGACACGGGCGAGGACGCGTTGATCATGTGGCGGGTCCCGGCAGAGCCCGGCGAGGTTCCGCCCGATGGCCCGGGGGGCGTTCGCGGCCGGTCAGGCGATGAGCCCGACGGTGTCCGGGGCGCAGCCTCGGCATAGTGGCCCTTGTCCCGTGATCCTCGCGATCGAGACCAGCTGCGACGACACGTGCGCGGCGGTCGTCACCGACGCAGGAGAGATTCGCTCGAACGTGATCTCCTCGCAGGGGATCCACGACCGCTACGGCGGCGTGGTGCCCGAGATCGCCTCCCGCCAGCACCTCGATCTCGTCGGCCCCGTGGTCGAGGAGGCGCTGCGCGAGGCCGGTGTGGACCTGACCGCCGTCGACCGCGTTGCCGTGACGCAGGGACCGGGACTGGTCGGGGCGCTGCTCGTCGGGCTCGCCACCGCCAAGGCGCTCGCCGCCACCCACGCCCTGCCCCTGGTCGCCGTAGATCACCTGTACGGCCACGTGGCTGCGAGCTGGCTCGGATCCGAGCCCTTCGAGCCGCCGTTCGTCAGCCTCGTGGCCAGTGGCGGTCACACTCTGCTCGCCCACGTCACCACCTACGAGCCCGACCACGAGCTCCTCGGCCAGACCCTCGACGACGCCGCCGGAGAGGCCTTCGATAAGGGCGCCCGGCTGCTCGGATTGGGCTATCCGGGGGGGCCTGCGCTCGAGCGCCTCGCCCGCGACGGCGACCCGAGGGCCTACGACTTTCCCATCGGCGCCGGAGTCGGCGGCCTGGACTTCTCCTTCGCCGGCGTGAAGACGGCCCTGCTCTATAAGGTCCGCGATCTCGGCGAGGCCGAGAGCGAGCGCCGGAGCAGCGATCTCGCGGCCTCCTACCAACGGGCGATCGTCGAGGCGCTCTCGACCCGCGCCGAGCGCGCGCTCGGGCAGACGGGCCTCGAGCGCCTGGCCGTCGGCGGGGGGGTCGCGGCGAACGGCGCGCTGCGCGAGCGCCTGGAAGGCCTCGGGGTCGACCTCGACATCCCCCCGCGGCAGCTGTGCACCGACAACGCGGCGATGATCGCGAGCGCGGCGCGCTACCTTGAGGCCATTCCCTACCCCGACTACCTCGCGCTCGACGTGTTCGCAAGCGGGGAACGCAGGCGGTGAGGACCGTGGTGCTCTATGGACGGGTGGGCTGCTGCCTGTGCGACGACGCCCGGGAAGTGCTCGAGCGCGTGCGGGCGCAGCACCCCTTCGCCCTCGAAGAGCGCGACATCGAACAGGACGATGCGCTGTTGCGCGCCTACCTCGAGCGCATACCCGTGGTCACCATCGACGGCGCCGAGGCATTCGAGCTCTTCGTCGACGAGGCTGAGCTGACTCGGCTGATCGCTAGAGTGCATCACCGATGAACTACATGGTTCGTCGCGGCGACGATCGCGACTCAGTGGGCGGTGACAAGGCGGCGCCAGCGGCGGGGGAGAAGCTCTCGCTCGGCGTTGCCGCACGGCTCTCGCGCTACCTACAGGTTCTCACCCAGGCGCGCAAGATGGGCAAGGACACCATCTCCTCGCAGGAGCTCTCCGAGTACACGCATGTGAACTCGACGCAGATCCGGCGCGATCTGTCGGGATTCGGCAAGTTCGGCAAGCGTGGGGTCGGCTACAGCATCGACTCGCTGGTGTCGCAGATCAGGACGATCCTCCACACCTCGGGTCAACACAACATCGCCCTGTTCGGCGCCGGCCATCTGGGAACGGCGATCGCGGCGTCAGACATCTTCGCCGACCACGGATTCCGCGTCGTCGCCATCTTCGACACCGACACCGACAAGGTCGGCACGCCCGTCGGCCCCCACACGGTGCGACACAACGACGAGCTCAAGGCGGTGGTGGCGGACGAGGAGATCGTCGTCGCGGTGCTCGCCGTCCCCTCCGCGGCGGCTCAGGCGCTCGCCGATGCGGTCGTCGAGGCCGGCGTGCGCGTCATCTTCAATTACTCCGAGGCGCTGCTCCAGGTCCCGCCGGAAGTCACGGTGCACACCTCGAGCCCCGCGGTCGACCTGCTCTATGCGCTGTACTTCTATCTCACGTAAGTGAGACCCCTCCACAGATGCAGCTCGACGTCGACACCGCGCGCGCGGCCTTCGCTGAATCGACCGACTTCACGGTCGGCCTGGAGGAGGAATTCGCCCTGCTCGACCCCGGGACACTGGACCTCGTCCCGCGCTTCGAGGAGATCCGCGACGCGGCGACGGCGGATCCAGTGCTCGCGGCGTCCATCGCCGGCGAGCTGATCTCGTCGGAGATCGAGATTCGCTCCGGCCGGGGCGATGACCTGGCCGGCGCAATCGCGGCCCAGCGCGATCACCGCCGGCGCCTGTTCGCGCTCGCCGCCGAGCGCGGCGTCGCCTTGGGAGCCACCGGCACCCACCCATGGTCGGACTACCGCGAGCAGCACGTGATCGACACCGAGCACTATCACCGGGTGGAAAGCGAGCTGAAGTACGTCGCCTGGCGCAACAACACGTTCTCACTGCACGTGCACGTCGGGATCCGCGACTGCGACCGCGCCGTCGCCGTGTGCGACCGCCTACGCCCGATCCTGCCCCTGCTCCTCGCGGTATCGGCAAGCTCGCCCTTCCTCGACGGCCGCGACTCCGGGCTCCACAGCGCGCGCACCCAGAGCTTCACCAAGAGCTTTCCCCGCTGCGGTGTGCCCGACGCGTTCGGCGACTGGGCGACCTTTGACGCGTACATCGACTTCCTGCGCCGAACGAACTCGGTGGTCGAGTACACGCAGGTGTGGTGGTCGGTTCGCCCGCATTTCTCCTTCGGGACCGTCGAGGTGCGAATCTGTGACGTGCAGCCGACGGCCGCCGAGTCCGAAGGCCTCGCGGCGCTGATCGTCGCCTGCGTGGCGCAGGCGGCGCGTGACTACGACGACGGTCGCCGGGTCCCCGACCCGCCAGGCCGGATGATCGAGGAGAACATGTGGCGCGCGCTGCGCTACGGCCTCGACGGGCGCCTGGTCGATCTCGACCGCGTCGAGGAGCGCCCGGCCGCGGCCGAGATCGAGCGCCTGCTCGAGTGGACGGCTCCCGTGTGCGCCGAGCTCGGGCTCGACGTGGCGCTGCCCGAGCTCAACGGCGCGCAGCGCCAACGGCGTCTGATCGACGCGGGGACGAGCATGGCTGAGATCTACGCGGCCTCGGTCGCCGAGACGCGAGCGAGCTACGGTCAGAGTCCGGTCGCCGGGACCGGCCGTCTACGATAATTGGGTCCATGAGCACGAGCGAGCAACCAAGCGAAGAAGAGCTCCGGGCCGCCTACGAGGCGGAGATGAAGCGGCTGCGCGTCGAGCAGGTACTGCTCGAGAGCGTGGTCTCGCTCGTCAACCTCGGTATGCGGCGCACCGGACTCGCGCCCGGGACGGAAAGCGAACGCGATCCCGCCCAAGTCCAGCTGGCGATCGAGTCGGTCCGCGCCCTGACCCCGCTGATCGAGCAGATCCTGCCCGAGCAGGCGGGTCCGATCCGCGATGCCGTG
>DATCEM010000525.1:0-2854 GCA_036510175.1 Solirubrobacteraceae bacterium
CGACCCGCCACCGCGGTCTCCACCACGGGGAGCCGCGCATCCCGCCGCCAGCGAGGGCCGAGCAGCTCGAGCACGACGTCCTCGAGCTGCTCCCAGGCGGATTCGGCGTCGGGGAAGCGGTCGCCGGGATCCTTGGCGAGCATGCGCTCGAGCCAGGTCTCGATCCGCGGGTCGACGTCGGGCGCCACCGAGCGCACCGGGGGAATCGGCTCGTGCACGTGCTTGTAGAGGACGGCCACCGGCGTGTCCTTCTCCTCGAAGGGCACGCGACCGATCAAGAGCTCCCAGGCAATGATCCCCAGCGAGTACATGTCCGCCGCCGGCCCGACCTCGCGGCCGAGCGCCTGCTCGGGCGCCATGTAGGCCGGGGTTCCGATCGTCGTCCCCACCGCGGTGACCACGGGGCGGGTGACGGCATCGGCGTAGGCGCGCGCGACGCCGAAATCGGCGATCTTGACCCGGCCGTCGGCCGTCACGAGCAGGTTCTCGGGCTTGAGATCGCGGTGGACGATCGAGCGACTCTCGCCGTGGGCGAGGCCCGCGAGCACGCCTTCGAGGACGCCGGCGATCTGCGCGAGGGTCAGCGTGCCGACGTAGGGACGCAACGAGCCCTGCGAGAGGTACTCCATCGCGATGAACGGGACCCCGTCGTGCTCGAAGTACTCGTGCACGGTCACGATGTTGGGGTGGCTGAGCGACCCCGCGACGCGCGACTCCTCGGCGAAGCGCCCGGCAAAGGTGGGGTCCGCCTCGGCCTGGAACGGCGCCAGCTCCTTGAGCGCCACGCGCCGGCGCAGATCGCCCTGGTAGGCGAGGTAGACCACCGCCGCCCCTCCCCGCCCGATCACCTCGAGCAGCTCGTAGCGACCGACGCTCCTGATCGGGCTTGGGCTCATCGGTGGAGACAGTGTGTTGTGGTGATCATCTGCGCGTTGCCAGCGGCGGACTAGAAGCTGTTTACCCGGCACCCGGGCGTGTGATCACGCATGGGCCAGCCACTGGCTGAGGGCAACCTCAGCCGGTCGAGCTGAACGGGACTCGAAGGCGCTGCTTACCACGAACGTACCGGAAGAGAAAAGCCCCAAAGGTCGATCTCACACCAACTGCGCGTCAGCCCTAAACCGCTAATCCGTAACGACCCACAATCCTCCCCGCCCCCGGGCGCCTATCCACGCGGCCAAACGGCCATATAACTCGCTAATTAGCAGGAACATTTGGGAATTCGGCGAGTCTCGCGTAGAATAGATCGTCCCGTCGCGGACTTCTGCTTGTTGCACGCACGGGGTGTCTATCCTTTCCTTCTCCCCCCCAGAATAAATGCCGATTGCTATCAAAGAATGGGCCGTCACCGTACGGGCTCTCGCTGAAGGCGAGCAGCTCCTCACCCTTCGCAAGGGCGGTATACGCGAGCCCGAGAAGCACTTCAAGCTTGAATATGAGCGGTTTTTTCTCTACCCGACGTTCGACCATCAGCGTTCGGACCTCGTTCGGGAGTCTCATCAGCCCGAGCTGAGCCGGGCCCTCGAAGAGGGCGTCTGGAGCGACGGCGAGCCGCCGCCGCACGCGCTGCATCGAGACGGCGACATCCCCCAGCCCGACCGCGTGCGGATTCGCGCCTGGGCCGAGGTCGCCGCGCACTACACGATCACCGACCGCCGCGCCGTCGATGCGCTGTCGCCGTTCTACGTCTGGACGACCGACTACGCGGAGAAGCGCCTGGCCTGGAAGCGGCGCCACCCGCTGCACGTGGTGCTGCTGCGTACCTATCGCATTCCGCGCCCGGTCACGGTCAAGGTGCGCGAGGACTACGGCGGATGCCGGTCGTGGCTCGAGCTCACGCGAGAGCTGCCCTTCGAGGGCACGCCCGTGTTGTCCGACGACGAGTTCGAACGCGCCTCCGAAGCGATCGCGGCGATCGCCTCCGACCGCCAGCCGGTCCTGGTCTGAAGCTCCGCTGCTCCGCGCCGCCGCATGGGCGGTGGCGCGGGCGCGCACTACTCGTGCGATGGCCTGGGTCGAGTCGATCTCGCCTTCCTTCCGGGCCCGGCACGACTCGCGTGACGCCGATGACGCCGACCGAGTCCTCCACGCGCTCGAGCTGACACGTGACCGACTCGAGCGCGTCTTCCCGCGGACGGTGGGCGAGATCACCGTCGTCCTGCACACCTCGACGCTCGGGGTCTCGCTCACTAATCCACTCCTCCCGCTCGCCTGGATCGCCACCGATCCCGCCGCCCGGCGCTACGTCGCGGGTTGGGCCGGCGCCTGCGAGATGCACGTGCTCGCGCCAGCGGCCCTGAGCGCGCGCGCGTCCAACGTCTCAGGCTCGCGCGAGATGCTCGCCAGGGTCCCGGCCGCCCTCTACACGCGGCGCGTAATCCAGGAAAACAATCCTGACCTGTCGCGCAGACTGACCCCGAAGCGGATCGTCCTCGAGCTCCGCTGGGCCTGGCTCCTCGAGGGCGCCGCGCGGTGGTTTGCGGGCCAGACCGAGCACGCCCGCCCGGCGATCGCGCGCCGGCTCCATGACGGCGGCCGGCCCTCGTTCCCTCCCGGTCTCCGCGACGCGGCCCTCCTCGGCGGGACGGTCATCGACCTGCTCGTGCGCGAGGAGGGCGAGCAGCGCGCCGTTCAGCTCGCCTGCCGCCTGCACCCGGACGGGGCACGGGCCGCGCTCAGTAAGGCCTTCAACGGCCGGGCCCTGGTCCACACCGAAGGCGCGTGGCGCGCTCATCTGTCGCACATGGCCGGCGCGCGCTGAGGTGGCTACGCCGCCGCCCTGAAGTCGAACTCGTGCTCTCGCGGGCGGGCCGAGCTGCGGGTGTGCTGGCGGCCGGGCTTGCCGATCAGGACG
>DATCEM010000526.1:0-2618 GCA_036510175.1 Solirubrobacteraceae bacterium
CCCGCCAGCGCGCGCGTGAGGAACGACTCGACGAGGCCCGGGTCGGGGGGACCGTCGGGCGAGGTGGCGGCCTGCGCTCGTGCCCCCGGCGGCAGCGATAGCCCGCGCGGCAGCTCCCACAGGGCGCGGTCGCCGAGGGCCAGCGACCGGGTGAGCGGCGTCGGCACGATCTCGCCGGCGACGAGGACGTCGTGATCGCCGAGCACCGGATACCACGGTGCGCCCACGCCGCGCCCCGAGAACTTACGGACCGCGGCGCGCAGCAGGCCGGGGTGACGGGGCGCGTCGAGGTCGGGGCGGTAGTAGAAGGGGTCGGGGTCCGAGGCGAGCTGCACTCCGTAGTAGCCGTGGGGCCCGCTTCCCGGGCTCACCGGTCCGCCGCGGAGCACGGCGAGGGCGTGGTCGAGCTCGTTGCGCTGATCGTTGTCGATCAGGTCGCCGCCCTGGATGACGACCTGCGGTCCTAGCGCGCGGACGGCGGCGACCGCGCCCGCGAGCACCTGCGCGGTCAGCGTCTCATGGGGCCGGAAGGTCGACTGGAACGGCGGGCCGAGGCGATCGAGGAAGGTCACGCGGGCCGGCGAGGAGGCGTCGAGCACGTGGGCGTCGGTGACGTGGGCGATGCGAGCGAGGACCGAGCCCGCGGCCGCCCGCCCCCCGAGCTCGGTCCGGTCGAGGAGCGCCTCGCCGGGGAGCACGCGGAGCTCTCCGTCGCCGACCGGGTCGCCCCACGTCGAAGCGAGCGTCGAGCCCGAGCGCGCGGCGGCCCTCCCGCCGCTCCCGCCGCCCAAGCCGCACCCGCCGAGCACCACGGCGCCCGCGAGCGCCTCGCCGAGGGCAGCGCGCCGGGTGATCCGCCTCATCGCGCCGCGAGCCCGGCAACGACCGATTCCCGCGCGGCCTGGCGCGCCACCCAGACGACGGCCACCGCGCCGGCGAGCGCCAATCCCGCGATCGTCGCCAGCACCTCGGCCGACGTCGCGTCGAGCGCGAGCACCGCGTAGTTCTCGGCCAGGTGAGAGAGCGCGGGTCCGAAGACATACCGCTCGAGCACGATCCCCACCACCCCCGCCGGGACGATCAGCGCGAGCGTCGCCCCGAGCAGGAGCCGGCGCACCGCCGCCGGGCCGGCCCCGGAGGCGCGGAGCACGGCGACCGTCCGGCGGCGCTCCTGCACGGTCAGGGTCGAGGCCTGGATCAACGCGTACAGGCACACGAGACCGTCGACGATGGCGATGGCGATGAGGATTGTCCGCAGCGTGTCCACGAGGGGCACACCACGCGCCGTCGCCCCGCTCGTCGCCGAGAACTGCGCCCCGAGCTTGGTCAGCGCCGCCGTCACCGCGCCGTAGTTGGCATTGGGCGTGAGCTCGATCGCGACCTGGTACGGCGCCGAGGGGTCGGCCGCGAGCAGGGCGCGGGCGGGGATGTACGCCACGCGGCCGTCGTGGTCGAGCGAGCTCACGAGGCCCGAGACGCGCAAGCGCAGCTCGTCGCCCGAGGAGAGGGCGATGGCCAGCGTCGAGCCCGGGCTCAGCCCGAGGGCGTCGGCCAGGCCGACCCCGACCTCGGCCTGGCCGCCGCCGCGCAGCCGATGTCCCGAGACGAGCGGAGGGGCCTCGAACACTGCGTGATTGCCCGGATAGGCGATCACGTCGATCGTCTCGCCCAGGTAGTAGGAGTCGGCCCCCTCGACCTCGTAGCGCGGCGCCGCGGCGGCGACGCCCGGGATGCGCCGCACCCGCGGCACCGTGCTCACGGGCATCGAGGCGGTGACCTGGTAGCGCTTGCCGAGCGCGCCGGGGTCGGTCTCGAGCGCGCTCAGCGCCGAGGCCAGCGCGAGCATGAGGAGCACGAACCCGGTCGAGAGCCCGAGCGTGACCACGGTCGCAGCGAGCCGCACCCGCCGGGCGGCGACGAGCCGGGCCCCGAGCGTGGCGAGGCCGCCGCGGCTTCCGAGGGCCGCCGAGCGCCCGCCCCGCCCCGCCGAGCGCCCGCCCCGCCCCGCCGAGCGCCCGCCCCGCCCCGCCCAGCGCCGGCCGCCGGTCTCGAGCTCGCCGCCGCGGAGCAGTCCGACGGGTGAGCGCCCAGCGGCGCGCCACGCCGGCCATGCCGCCCCGAGCACGGGGATGGCCACGCCGGCGAGGAAGCTCGCGGCGAGCGGCAGGACGAGAGCCGTCCCCGGAGGGGGCTCGTTGAGCATGGTGAGCAGGCGATCGTCGGGTCCGTTGATCACGAGCACGCCCGCCGCCAGCCCGAGCGCGGCGGCCGGCGCGGCGATGAGCATCGCCTCGAGTCCCTGGGTCAGAGCGATGTGCCCGCGCGAGGCGCCCACCGCGCGGCGCACTCCGATGGCGCCGAGCCGCCGCTGGACCTCCGCGCGCGCCGAGGCCGCGAGCATGGCGCTGGCGGTGATGAGCGCGATCACCGAGAGCGCGACCAGGAGGTCGATGACGATTCCCGCCGCCTGGTCGAGCAGCACCTTGACCCCCGAGCGGGTGGCGAACTGGAGGTTGTGCAGGCCGAAGCTGGTGGCGCGGGCCTGGACCAGCACCTCGTTCAGGTAGCGGGGGTTGCGCAGCCAGATCTCGGCGAGGTTGACATTGGGGTTGACCCGG
>DATCEM010000527.1:0-5036 GCA_036510175.1 Solirubrobacteraceae bacterium
GGGTGGTGTGGGGCGTGAGGTGGTCGGCCGCCACGATGACGCCGGTGATCTTGCCCTCGGTGACGACCTCGGCGATTCCCGCCGCCTTGCTCGAGCTGCTGGGAGGCCGCAGATTGATCTGGGCGATGACGTGCGGGGTCGTGGTGGTCGATGTCCCCGTGCCCGTGCTCGTCGTCGGCGTGCTCGTCGTCGTCGGCGTGCCCGCGTTTGTCGTGCCCGACTTCTTCGGGCTCGAGCCGCCGCTCGTCGCGAGGATGACGATTACCACCACCACGAGGATGAGCGCGGCGATGGCGAGCAGGAGCCCGCCGCCGCGACGGGAGCTCGCGCGCTCGACGGGCACCGGCCGGGGCAGGCCGCGACCCGATCCCAGCGGCGGCGTCGTCGCCGCCTCGCCGTCGGGCGTCGGTGCAGCCTCGGGGGTCGGCGGCGGCGGCGTGGCGCTCGGCTCCGGGGTCGCCTCGGGGACCGCGGTCACCTCGAGGGTGGAGGCGGCCTGACTCGAGGGGATCTCGGGGAGGGGATCGCGGGCGAGCGGGCCGATCTCGCCGGCGAGCACGCGCGCCCATGCCCGCTCAGCGGGATTGCTCGCCAGCCGCTCGCGCACCTGATCGCGCACGCGTCCGGGCAGCTGCCCGAGCAGGTAGTCGGTGATCAGCGCTCGGCGCTCGGCGGGAATGCGCGACTCGGTCGGTCCGAGCGCGTCGAGCGCCGCCAGCGCGCGGTCGCGGACCGCCGCCCGGTCGATGGCCAGTAGATCGGCGATCTCGTCGTAGCTGCGCCCGCGCTGGAGCACGAGGGCCAGGACGGCTCGCTGATCAGGGGGAAGGCGCTCCAAGGAGGACATCCGCCGGGGTAGGGTAGAGAAGCCGCGGACGAGATGCCGCGCCCGGCGGTTATCGTGCAGCTCCGATGGACCTCGAGCTCCCCTTCAAGGAGGCCCCCGGCTTCGACGGCCTGTACGGCCTCGAGATCGTCTCGGCCGATGCCGACACCGTTCGCGGTCTGGTTTCCGTGCGCGATGAGCTCAAGCAGCCGGCCGGCCTCGTCCACGGCGGCGTGTACGCGTCGATCGCCGAGAGCTTGGCTTCGGTGGGGACCGCGATCCAGGTCATGCCCGAGGGAAAGGTGGCGATGGGGCTGGCGAACAGCACGAGCTTCATGCGCCCGATCACCGCCGGGACGATCCATGGCGAGGCAGTCGTGCTCCATCGAGGCCGCACGACCTGGGTGTGGGACGTGCGCATCACCGACGACGAGGGGCGCCTGTGCGCGGTGACGCGGATGACCGTGGCGGTGCGGGAAGGGGAGTGGTCACCGCGGTGATGGTGCCGGTGCCGGTGCGGATCGGCGTGATCGGCAGCGCCTGACCGCCGGCGTCCCTGAAGACGAGGGTGAGCGGCCCGGTGAGGGCGGGGGTGGTCTGGAAGGCATACACGTTGTGCTCGACCGGGACCCCGGTGAGGACGAGCCTCTTCGCGTGCCCGATGCCGGCGTAGACGTCGACGCTGACGACCCCGTCGCGGACCACCCCCGTGACGATCTGCGGCTTGGGCGCGGGATAGTGGAAATTCCGCGCCTGGTGGACGCACCGGACGCGCGCGGCGGCCCGTTTGAAGGCGACCGCGCATTCGTGGCGCGCGACCGCGAGCGTAATGCGGGCGGGCAGCGTTGGTAGACCGATGGCGAGCGAAAGCGGCCGATCGATGAACGCGAGCGGCGTGCACGCGGTGCTGGAGGGAGACGGGCCGCCGATGGTGAGCAGGCACGCCAGCTCGGACAAGGACGCACGCGACTTGGCGTACGCGTGCGTGCTGGGCTCCCGCGGCAGCGCCACCGTTTCAGGGACGAGGAAGACCTGACCGCCGCGCAACCCCGGACCGACATAGCGCACATAGCGGATGTCGAGCGTGTGGGCGTCGGACACCGACGCGACACTGCGACACGTCCCGGCCGGCGCCGCGTCGACCGCCGTCCACGGGCCCTGGAGCACGCCGAGCGCGGCCACGAGGCGGCGGTCCGGCGCCGCGTCGCTCATCACCGGGTTCTTGCCCTCTCCCGCGGGAGGGCAGCTGAGTAGCCGTGCCCACGCGGCGACCTGCGCTCCGGGCGCCGCCTGGGAGTACGTGGTGCCGGCCGTGGACGCCGGACGGGTGCGGTGCGCGCCGAGGAGCACGACCGCCCCCACGGCGACCACCGCGACGGTGGCGATGCTCGCCGCGATTGCCGCCATCGCTCCGGCGCTCCCGGCTCGCCGCGACCACGCGGCCGCGCGTCCATGCTCGGCCGCGTGCTCGAGCTCCCTTCCCAGTCGATCGAAACCGCTCATCGCTCTTCCTCCTTTGAAACTCTCGCCCGGAGGGTGGCCAGTCCCCGGCTCACGCGCTTGCGTGCTGTCGCCTCTGAGACCCCGAGCTGCGATGCGACGTCCTCGTAGGAGCGCTCTTCGACGATGCGCGCCTGCACCGCCGCGCGCTGGTCACCGGGCAGCTCTTGGAGCAGGGCGGCGACGGGCCGCCCGTCGCCGAGCGCGCTCACGCGCGCGAGGTCCTCGTCGGTCCACTCGATCGGGGCGATCCCGAGCCGCGCCTGGGCTCGGCGCTCGACGTGCCCGCGACGCTGGGCATCGGCGAGCTTGTGGGCGGCGATGCCGAGCAGCCACGTCTCCGGTGCTCCACGGTCAGGTCGGTAACGGCGCCGCGCGATCAGCGCCGCCGCGAAGACCTCGGCGGCGACGTCGGCGGCGAGCTCGGGTTCACCGGTCCGGTGGGCGCAGAACGCCAGCACCCGGTCGAGGTGAAGACGATAGAAGGCGCCGAAGTCCTCGAAGATCTCCCCGTCGTGGCCCATTCATGAAGTATTCGCTCAGGGCCGGTCGGTTGTGACCGCGGCTGGGGGGCCGGGGAGCTGAACGCTGTCCTCGCGGCGAGCCCACCGCCCTTTGCCGCTGCGCCACCAACTTCAGCGACCCGCGCCGCCTGCCGGGCACGCCCCCGCGGCGGCAGATCCAGCTCCACTCTTGTGCCGGGCCGACGCGCCATGACCGCAGCGCTTCGCCGCCCCCCGCTCCCGCCGCGCCGCGCCCGACGGCGCCTGCGGGGAGGCCACGGGATTGGGGAAGCCGAGCGCCGGCGCCGGCGTGGAGCTCCGGTTCGAGGTGGTGGTCGAGGTCGAGCTGCCGCCGCCCAGCAAGCCGACCGCGAAGGTGGCTACCACGAGCGCCGCCGCGATGGCGATCGCGCCCGTCGGCAGTTTCCCTCTGCGGGGACCCGCGGGCTCAGCCCCCATAGCGGTTGGTGATCGGAACCCGGCGGTCACGCCCGAAGGCCTTGACGCTGATCTTGATCCCGGGTGGACCCTGACGGCGCTTGTACTCGGCGCGGTCGACGAGGGCGATCACCCGGTCCACGTCGGCCGGGTCGAAGCCGCGGAGGATGAGCTGCTCGCGCCCGAGGTCGTTCTCGATGTAGCCGTCGAGGATCGGGTCGAGCACCGAATAGGGGGGGAGGGAGTCCTCGTCGCGCTGGTCGTGGCGCAGCTCGGCGCTCGGGGCGCGGTCGATGATCGACTCCGGGATCGTCGGCGTGGGGGAGCGGAGATTGCGATGGCGGGCGAGCTCGTAGACGCGCGTCTTCGAGCAATCCTTGATCACGGCGAACCCGCCCGCGGCATCCCCGTAGAGCGTCGAGTATCCGACCGACATCTCCGACTTATTGCCCGTGGTGAGCACGAGCCAACCGAATTCGTTCGAGAGCGCCATGAGCAGATTGCCGCGGATCCTCGCCTGGAGGTTCTCCTGGGTGATGCCGGGGGGACGTCCCTCGAGGGGCTCCGCCAGTGCCTTCTCGTAGGCGTCCATCACCGGCTCGATCGGCAGCTCGATGGTCTCGACGCCGAGGTTGGCGGCGAGCTGCCGGGCATCGTCCTGCGTCAGCGCGGAGGAGAAGGGCGAGGGCATGATCACGGCGCGAACCCGGTCGGGGCCGAGCGTGTCGGCGGCGATGCACGCGACGAGCGCCGAGTCGATACCTCCCGATAGACCGAGCACCACGCAGCCGAAGCCGTTCTTCTCGACGTAGTCGTGCAGCCCGAGGACGAGCGCCGAGTAGACCTCCTCGGCGGGTTCGAGGAGCTCGGCAATGGGACCGCCGACCGCGCCCCGCGGGCCGCCGACCGCATCCCGCTCAGCGCCCGTCGAGCCGGGGGGCAGGGCAATGGGAGGAGCGATCATCGCCACCGCCGGGCGCGCGCGCCGCACCGCCGGTCGGTGCCGGGGATCGCGCAGGCGGACCCCGCGCGGTCCCTCGGGATCGATGGTGGCAATGAGCATCTCCTCCTCGAACTGCGATGCCCGGGCGATCACCGTGCCCTCGTGGTCGACGACCAGCGAATGACCATCGAAGACAAGCTCGTCCTGCCCGCCCACGAGCGCGCAGAACGCGACAGCCGCGAGGTTGTCGCGAGCGCGCTGGACGAGCATCCGCTCGCGCTCGGGCCCCTTACCGGCGTGGTACGGCGAGGCCGAGATGTTCACCAGGACGGTGGCGCCCGCGAGTGCCTCGTCTGACGCCGGCGGTCCGGGCTCCCAGATGTCCTCGCAGATAGTCAACCCGATGGTGATATCGCCGACCTGGAGCAGCGATCCCTGCGTCCCCGTCTGGAAGTAGC
This sequence comes from Solirubrobacteraceae bacterium, assembly GCA_036510175.1. Taxonomy (GTDB): domain Bacteria; phylum Actinomycetota; class Thermoleophilia; order Solirubrobacterales; family Solirubrobacteraceae; genus Palsa-465. The sequence continues at coordinate 4,669 of DATCEM010000527.1, forward strand.
GGTGCTCGTCGAACACCCCGTAGTTGGGGAGAAGCATCTTGCGGTAGATGCCCTGGACCTCTCCGTCGCCGAGCACGGCGCAGGCGTTGTAGACGTCGTCGGCGAGCTCGGGGAATCCCACCAGGGCGACGATGCCGTGAACCTGTGCCGCGACGCGCTCGAGCGCCTGACGCGCATCACGAAGGAAGTGCTCCTTGAGGAGCAGATCCTCGGGCGGATATCCGGTGATCGCCAGCTCGGGAAAGAGGACGAGCTGGGCTCCGGCGCGCAGCGCATCGTCGATCCCCTCCGTGATCTTCGCTTCGTTGCTCGCGATGTTCCCTACCGTCGGGTTCATCTGGCACAGCGCGAGCTTCAGCAGGCCTGAC
>DATCEM010000528.1:0-7634 GCA_036510175.1 Solirubrobacteraceae bacterium
GCGCCGGGGGGACGACATCGACGAGGTGGCCGAGCAGCTCGCGGGCCGCGACGAGGATCTCTTCGGCGCCCTGACCGACGAGGTGCTGCGCTCGACCCCCGAACGCGAGCGGCGCTTCATCCTCGAGCTCGCGGTGCTCGACCGCTTCAACGCCGATCTCTGCGCGCGCGTGCTGGGCGACGAGGCGACCACCCGAGGGGCGTTCCGGCGGCTGACCAGGACCTCGCTCCTCCTCAGTCCGCTCGACCGCGGCCGCACCTGGTTTCGCTGCCACCACCTGCTCCGCGACGTGCTCCACGCCCGGCTCCTCGCCGAGGACCCTGAACGGGCGCGCAAGCTCCACGTACGCGCCGGCGCCTGGTTCGAATCGGAGGGAGGCGAGAGCGAGCTGCACGAGGCGATGCACCACTACCTGGCGGCCGAGGCCTGGGATCTCGCCGCCGAGGTGCTCGCCCGCCACAGCATCCGCTTCGTGCAGTCCGGAGCGTTGGGCGGGCGCGCTCGCGAGTGGTTGGCGCAGTTCCCCGACGAGGTGATCAGAGGTGACGCGCGGCTCGGTTACGTCAGCGCCGTGCTCGCCGCGCTCGACGGCGACCACCCTCGCGCCGACGCCTGGCTGCACGAGGCCGAGCGTGCGGGCTGGGAGGGGCCGATGCCCGACGGCACGGCCTCGCTGCGTTTGAGCACCCTGTGCCTCACCGGCATGATCTGCTTCGACGATGCCGGCCGAGCGCTCGCCGCCGCCGGGCAGGCCCTGGGCGCGCTCCCCGCCGGCTCGCCGATGCGCTCCGCCGTCCAGTCGCTGAGCGCCTGGCACGCGCACCTCCTCGGCCGGCGCGAGGACGCCGAGCGGATGGCGCACGATGCGCTCGCCGGACACGCGCACCTGTCCTCCTCCGGGCTGCCGCTCGTCGCCTATCTGCCCTCGGCGGTGCTCGCCCTCATCGCCTGCGAGCGCGGCGAGCTCGACGTCGCCGCGGGCTTCGTCGCCGAGGCGGTGCAAGCGCGGGACAGCGGACCGCTCCGTGGCGCGCCGCACTCGCTGCCCGTCACCTGCGCCAGCGCACGGCTGCTCACCCAGAGTGGAGAGCCCGAGCAGGCCGTCGAGCGCTGCCGCGCCGGGCTCGAGCTCGCGCGCGAGTGGCGCGACTCGTCGCTCATGGTGCCCGCCGCGCTGCTCGAGCTCGCGCGGGCCCACCAGGCTCTGGGCGAGCACGACGCCGCGGAACGGGTCGCGCGCGCGGGGCTGGCGAGAATCGCCGGCGCCCGTAATCCCGGTCGGCTTCAAGAGGCGCTCATCTCGGTGGACACCAGGAGCAGCGGGACCCGGAACCTGCGTGACGTCGACGGCGTCGACGAGCTCAGCGCGCGGGAGGTCGAGGTGCTCCGCGCGCTGGCGGGAAGCGGCAGCCTGCGCGAGGTCGCCGACGCGCTGTACATCTCTCGCAACACGATCAAGACCCACACGCGCGCTCTGTACGCCAAGCTCGGGGTGGGCACCCGCGAGGAGGCAGTTCGCCGCGGGCGCGAGCTCGGGCTTCTGGCACGCTCGCGCCCCACCCACGGCGGACGCCCGGGAGCGCGCTGGTGAGCCTGGCCGACTGCACGGTGATGGTGGTCGAGGACCATGAGTTCCAGCGCTCGACGACGCTGCAGATCCTCGCCAACCTGGGCGCCGGTGAGTTGCTCGAGGCGGCGGACGGGGAGGGCGCCCTGGCGATCTTCGGACTCGGGCGTTCCCCCGACGTGATCGTCTGTGACCTCGACATGCCGGGTATGGACGGGATCGAGTTCCTGCGCCGCCTCGCCGAGCTCGCCGCGGGGACGGCGGTGATCATCGCGAGCGGCCTGGACGATGACGTCCTCCGTGCGGCCGAGGCGACCGCCCGGAGCTATGGCCTCGTCGTCCTCGGGGCGATCCCCAAGCCTCTGACCGCTCGCCGCCTGCTCCAGGCGGTCGGGCTGCACCGGCCGGGTGCGGGTCCGTCTGAGGACCTCGCCGGAAGTCCGAGCGAGGACCCGTGGAGCGATGCGCTCGAGCGCGAGCTCATCGGGGTGCGCGTCAGGCCACGCGTCGAGCTCGCCTCCGGTCGCCTCGGTGGGCTCGAGGCACGCGCGCACCGTGGCGGCGCCGCGGTCGATATCGACGCCGCGGGCGACCCGCTCGGTCCGGCGCCCGGGCCCGTCGCGCTGGCCGTGGCCGAGCGCGTCATCCGCGCGGGACTGAGCGCTCAGCAGCGCTTGAGCGAGGGTGGCGAGCTCGTCGATGTCACGCTCGTCCTCCCGGCCGCGGTGCTTGCCGGTAACGGATTGCTCGAGCGGCTGATCGAGCTGGCCGCCGAGGCCGAGGCCGAGCCGGCCCGCATCTGCCTGGCCATCGCCGACGCGGAGGGCGCGGCGGCGGCGCTCGATCTGCTCACACGACTGCGGGTGCGCGGATTCGGTCTCGGCTTCGACGCCTTCGGCGGTGCGCGGGCGACGCTGCCCGCGCTCGAGCGCCTGCCCCTCACCGAGGTCAAGATCGACGCCGATGCGCTGGGCCGGGCGACAACGTCGGTGCGAGGCGCCGAGGCATTCACCGCCACCGTGCAGTTGCTCCACGACCGCGGACTCGATGTCGTGTGCGATGGCTGCACGAGCTCCGCCGAGTGGATGGTTGCGCTCCAGGCCGGCTGCTGGCGCGCTCAAGGGGCGTTCGTCGGACCGCCGCTCGCGCCCGAGGACGTGTCGGCCTGGCTCCATACGTGGGAGGGGGTGCGATGAGGCGCCCACCGAGTATCCGCGTGCTCTTCGGCGCACTCCTGGCGGTGGTGATGCTGCTGGCGGGGGGCCTGTTCTCGGTCACGCTGCTCCAGAGCGAGACCGCGACTCAGCGAACGGCGGCCGAGGACGAGCGGGTTACGTCGTTCCTCCTCTCTGACCAGATGCGCCAGAGCTCGAATGACCTCACCGAGATGGTGCGGCTCTATGTGACCACCGGCAACCCCCGCTATCGGCGTTACTACGACCGGATCCTGGCAATCCGCAACGGGACCGCGCCGCGCCCGAGGAACTACGACAGTTCGTTCTGGGACCGGGTGCTGGCCGATCCGAGCGCCCCGATCCGCACCGGTCCCCCGGCTTCGCTCACCGCGCTCATGCGGCGTGCCGGCTTCACCCCTCAGGAGTTCACCGCGCTCCACGCCTCGCTGAACGCGTCCAATCAGCTCGCGCTGCTCGAGGAGCGGGTGATGAGCGCCGTCGCCAAGCGCATCGCCGCGCACGGCGCCGGGCGCTCGTTCCTGGCCGCCGCCGAGCCCGAATATCGGCGGCTCGTCGACTCCGGCTACTTCCGGCAGAAGGGCACGATCATGGGCGCGATCGGCAGTTTCACCAACCTCGTCAACGATCACGCGGCGGCCCGCGAGGCGGCGCTCCAGTCCCGCACCACCACCCTGCTCGTGGTGCAGACGGTGATGCTCATGCTGCTGGGGATCACGCTGCTGGCCACTCTCGCCCTGGCCGCCAGGCTCATCGGTGCTCCGCTCGCCCGGCTGACATCGGTGACCCGTCGGATCTCGGGCGGAGACTGGTCGCAGAAGGCGCCTGCCGGTGGGGTGGCCGAGCTCCGCGAGCTCGCCGAGAACTTCGACGAGATGGCCGAGGCGGTGCAGAACGACCTGGCGGCGCGGCGGCGGGCCGAGCGGGCGGCGGAGTCCGCCGACCGGGCCAAGTCGGCCTTTCTCGCCATGACCAGCCACGAGCTGCGCACGCCGCTCGTCGCGGTGACGGGCACGCTCGAGGTGCTCGAGAACGGCTCGCTCGACCCCGACCAGCGCAAGCTCGTCGAGGTCGCGTCGAGCTCGGCGCAGACGCTGCTCGGGGTGATCGGCGATGTCCTCGACTTCTCCAAGATCGAGGCCGGCCACCTCGACCTCACGCCGGGGCCCACGGCCATCGGGCGGCTCGCCGAGGATGTCATCACCCAGCATCGCCTGGCCCACCCCCGGAGCGCGGTGACGCTGGCCGCGAGCATCGATCCCGGGCTCGCCGCCCGGCACGAGGTCGACGCGGTGCGGCTGCGCCAGGTCCTCGGCAACCTCGTCGGCAACGCCGTCAAGTTCACCCACCGCGGGCAGATCGAGCTCCGGGTCGACGTCCTGGGCACCGACGCCGCATCCCAGCGCCTGGCGCTCACGGTGGCCGACAGCGGCGAGGGGATCTCCCCTGAGGATCAGGAGCGGCTGTTCGCGCCGTTCGAGCAGGCCCGCTCCGATATCGTCGCCCAACGCGCCGGCACCGGACTCGGTCTCGTCATCTGCCGCCAGCTCATCGAGGCGATGGGCGGCAGCATCAGCCTGACCAGCGAGCTCGGAACGGGGACGCGCGTACGGGCCGAGCTCGAGCTTCCGATCGCTGTCGCTGACTCGGCCGCGGCGTCGGCGTCGGCGTCGGCGTCGGCGTCGGCCTCGAAAGGAAACAGACACGCCGCGACGGCGCCGCTCCGGAGGGCACTGCCCTCCCGCAGCGAAGCGCAGCGCGAGGGCAGCCTCGTCCTGCTCGTGGAGGATCACCCGGTGAATCGCGAAGTCCTCAAGCAGCAGCTCGAGCTGATCGGCTTCGTCACCGACACCGCGGGGGACGCCACGGAGGCGCTCGAGCGCTGCGCGCAGGAACGCTATGGCCTGGTGTTCACCGACATCCAGCTCCCGGGCGCGGACGGCCACGAGCTCGCCCGCGCGCTGCGCGCGCTCGAGCGCCGGTTGGGCCGCGACCGGCGCCCGGTGATCGCGCTCACCGCCAACGCCCTGCGCGGCGAGCGCGAGCGCTGCATCGAAGCGGGCATGGACGATCTCGTGGTCAAGCCGGCGACCCTGGCGACTCTCGCGGTCGCGCTGCGGCGGTGGCTGCCCGAACGCGTCTGGCCCGAGCGCGCGCCCACTCCGCCTCGGCCGGACGACTCCCCTCTCCAAGAGCTCACGGGCGGCGACCTCGACCTCGGCCGCGAGATCGTCGGGCGCTACCTACGCTCCGTCGAGGAGGAGCTGCTCGCGCTCGCCGAGGCCGAGGCCGACGGCGACCTCGACCGGGTGCGCCGGCACGCCCACCGGATCGCCGGCGCGAGCCGCACCGTCGGCGCCCACGTCATCGCCGAGCACGCCAGCCGCCTCGAGCGCGCCGCGCGGGAAGCCCGCGACGATGTCCAACTGGAGACACTGACCGCCGCGCTGCGGGTGGCGGCGACCCGGCCCGCCGACGAGCTCGCCGGCTACATGCCGGCATGACGTGCGCTCAGAAGATCTCCGGTGCGGGCCCGGGTCGAGGCCGGCCGAAGGCGGCATAGACGTCGGTGGCAGAGGTTGATGCGTCCGGCACCCCCGCGCCGAGACGCACCGCCGCAGCTTCGACCGGATAGCGAGCGCTCCCCTTCTCCTTGCGGGCACCCACCGCGAGCACGAGCGCGGGCTCAGCGCCTGAGGCGACGATGGTGTGCGCGGTCCTCGGCGGGCAGTGGACGAAGTCCCAGGCTCCGAGGAGGCGCTCGTGGCCTTCGATGATGAGGACGGCCTCGCCACGGAGCAGAAGGAAGTCCTCCTGCCCGGCTTCGTGGTGATAGAGCGACATCGGCCGCCCGGGCTGGAGCCAGTACAGCCCGACGCCCAGGTCATCGAAATGAGCCTCTCCCTCACCGCCGAACCGGCAGACGGCTCGCATGTCGTTGTGCAGCCAACGCGCGTCGCGGGCGCTGATGACGAACCATCCCGCCGTCGTCGGGGTTCCGTCCTCGATCTTCGCCTCGCCCATGTCGTCAGCCTCCGAACTTGCGTCACCGGTAGCTTCCCCGGATCCGAACCCGAGCGAAGGGAGCGACGTGTCCTGGAGGCTATCTCTCATTGCGGCGACGGCGGCCGCCCTGGCGCTGATCGCGGGAGCTGCGGCCGGTGGCGCCGTTGACCGCGATCTTGCGACGCTGAAGGCGCCCGTGATCCACGAATCGTTCACGCCGCTGCCGTGCACGGGCAAGCCAAAAGCCCGCGACACCCTGCAACAGGAAGGGTGCGCGGAGCAGCAGATACTCGGGACCGACGCGCGCATCGACACGCTCGCCGGGTCGATCTTCGCTCGACTCTCCGACCGTGCTTCGAAGGGGAGGTTCATCACCGCCCAGAAGCTGTGGCTGAGCTACCGGCACGCCGACTGCCTGAGCCGAGCCGATGTCTTCGAGGGCGGCTCGCAAGCCCCGGTGGTCGCTGCGCAGTGCGCCGCCGCGCGGAACGAGGAGCGGATCAAGGACCTGCAGTCGTTTCTCGCCGCTCTCAGCGGCGCGCAGTGAACGGGTCAAGCGCACCCCACGCCGCTGCCGGCCACCACCTCGATTTAGGCCTGGAGGCACCGGGGCCTCAGCGTGGCGCCGCCCGCACGGCCCGCGCCTGGGCATCGTCCATCCACATCTCCCAGCGCCCGGAGGCCGCCTGGCGGGGATCGAGGAAGCGATAGGGGCGCCGGCCGCCGAATTCGGCGTAGCGCAGGCGTGACACGCCTCCGAGCACGCTCGCGATGCGGCGGTGCGGCCACCCGATCGCGTCCTCGATCTCCGGGAAGGGGCGGGGATGATCCGGCGCGGCGGCCAGCCCGTCGAGCAGTTCGCGCATGAGGTCGCTACAGCGGTCGTGGAAGCGCTCGATCTCCCCGGGATCGTCCATCGCGTTCTCCGGGGCGTGCTGGGCTAGGGCGGACGGGCCGGCCGTGGGCGGCATGTGCCCCACGATAGACGTGGCCGAGGGCGTTCGGTAGAGAGTTGGCACCGCGCGTGAGCAACCTCGCCGCACGCGTCTCCTTCACGTCACAGGTTGCCGGGACCTGGGCGAGAAAGCGGCCGTATTTTCCGGTTTCTCAGCCAGGTCCGGGTCGCCGCTACATCGGCTGGGCGCAACCTGGGCGGGGCGGGACCGCGCTCACGCCCGAGGATCCTCGCCCGCTTCCTGGCCGCGGGCGCGGACGATCGCCGTGACCTCTCGGCGCAACCCGATCGACGGCCCGCCGATGAGCTCCCAAGAGCGCGCGATGCCGAGGAGAAAGCAGACGATCACGAGGATGGCGAGCGTCCCCACGTGGCTCGCGTGCGGGTGGATGGTGACCAGCAGCCCGAAGACGAGCTGCAGGCCGAAGACGATGACCAACCCGATGAGGAAGGCGGCGTCACGCAGCTCACCGGGCTGCGTGCGCCTGACCCGCCGCAGCGAGAGCAGCGAGGCGACGATGAAGAGCAGTCCGATCACCGCGACGGCCAGTGCCGCCCCACCTACCTGCTCGCCGGGCAGGAGCGCGAAGAGCGAGACGGTGAGGGCATTGATGAACGCGGTCAACGCCGCCGAGGCGCGCACGCGGTGGGCCTGGGCGGCGTCCTCAGCGGTGAGGCGCTCCTGGGCGACGGAGATGGCGACGAAGAGGAGCCCGACGAGCGCACCGGCGACGCCGGCCGAGGCGGCGAAGAAGCTGTGCAGATTCGAGGGGGTCACGCGGGCATGGTTGCTCAGGCAGCGGACGGTCCTCCCCGGCGGACGGTCCTCCCCGGCGCACGGTCCCTCCCCGGCGCACGGTCCCTCGCCCGGCCCACGCCAGTCGACCTCGCCACAAGCGACACAATCCCCCCA
>DATCEM010000529.1:0-3543 GCA_036510175.1 Solirubrobacteraceae bacterium
CACCGTCGCCGCCAGCGTCCCCGTCGCGCGCCCGGTCATCCCGGCAGCCCCGCGTCGGGTGAGCACCCCCGTGATCGCCCGCAAGCCGGCCCCGAAGGCCAGCCCCCCGTCAGCAACCCCGCAGGGACCTAGCCTTCCCGCCCAGTCTGCGCCCAGCCGGGGGATCGGGTCGAGCGGGGGTTAGAGCCGTCGGATCGCCCCGCGGCGATCTCGAGCCAGGCGCGGCGTATCACCTTCGGGGGCTGCTCTCGTGGCTCTCGCGTGAAGGCAGACTCGGCAGCCCGGAAGCGCGTCGCCGTGGCGCGGCACACCGCGCATTCGACGAGATGGCGGTCGAGCTGTCCGTTGCGGCGCAGCTCGCCGCTCGCGTAGGCCGCGAGAAGCTCGGGCATCGCCAGGCAGGTCGCCTCGGGGGCGGCCGTACCTGAGCGACGAGACGAATCCCGGCCGTCCGCGCGAACCTCGGCACGGCCCGCGGCCGCGCCGCGGGTGGCCTTCCACAGGAGATCATCGAGGTCGGCGTCGGGGCCGGCGTCCATCATCCGCCCGAGAAAATCCCTGAACGCAACGAACGTCGCCTCGTCGACGAACTGCGCCGGGCAGACAACCGAGCAATACTCCCTGACCTTACCCGCGCGCCGGTCGTAGAAGCTCGCCAGCGCGTCCGGGTCTCGAGCGCGAACGGGGTCCACAGCGGCAATGGTAGCTTGAGCGCTTGGCCGTACGGCCAAGCAGAGCGGCTATTCCGGAATCAGCCCTTCTGCGGTGAACTCCTTGCTCGCCTCCTCCAGCGACACGTCAGGCGGCGGGAGGATCATGTCCGAACCGCCCAGGTGGTCGGCGTCGACCGGACGGCCGGTCGTCCGGACGAACTCCAGCAGGCGGCCATAAGCCGCGTGGAAGCGGTCCTCGTCACCGGCCTCGCAGGCATGAACCGCCTGGTTGTCGAGCTCGTTGAACGCCGCCACGGACTCGTCGGCGAGCTCGTACTGACCCTCGTGCGAGATCCGGACGATCACGGCGCCTGCCCTTCTGCCGGCCCGCTCTCCGCCTGAGATGCGGACTCCGGGGCAGCGGGAGCCGCGTCTGCGTCGCCGCTGCCCGCACCGAGCTCGCCGGGCCGCGAGGGCCCGCCGCCGAGCTCGGCCTTCATCTTCTCGAGCTCGGAGTCGACCTCGCTCGTCGTCGAGAGCGCCTTGAGCTGGCGGTCGATGTCGTCCTCGCCGGGTCCGAGCGCCGTCAGATTGTCGAACGTGCCCGCGGCCTCGAGCTCGGAGACGGCGTCGGCGCGTGCCTTCATGTTCTCGGTCTTGTCCACCGCGCGCTGCATCGCGAGGCCGACGTCGGCCATCTCCTCGCCGACTCCGGTGGCTGCCTCGGAGATCCGCACCTGTGCCTCGGCGGCGGAATACTGGGCCTTGATGATCTCCTTCTTGGAGCGGAACTGCTCGATCTTCGTCCGGAGGTTCTGCTCGGACTGGGTGAGCTGGTCCTGCTGGGTCTGGAGATCCTTGATCTGGCCGTCGAGGCCCTGGAGCTCGCTCTGGGCGATGTTCTTGCGCTCGAGCGCGGTCCGCGCGAGCTCCTCGTTCCCCGCCGCGAGCGCTTGGCGCGCCTGTGTGTCCAGCTTCACCACGCTCTGCTCGAGCCGCTCTGACTGGAGCTGGAGGCGTTTCTTCGACGTGGCGACGTCGGCGATCCCCTTCTTGACGTTCTGGAGCTGCTCGATCTGCTTCTGGTAGCTGTACTCGAGCGTCTCCCCGGGATCCTCAGCGCGATCGAGGAGCTTGGAAATCTTGGCTTTGACGACGGTGGACATGCGCCCGGAAAGGCCCGGCATCGCATCCTCCTTGGCGGGTGGCTGGACGAGCACTCGTAGCGTACACGGGGCGCGGCTCGGTGACGGAGCGCCTCGGGTTGCCGGATCCGGCAGTCGTCGGTGGGCCTGACCTGAGATCAGTCCGAGCAATTAGGATCACCCGACATGGATCCCAAGCCCGTCTCGGAATCGCGCTCGACGCTCGCGCACTGGATGAGCATCCTCGACGCCAACAGCGCCGGCAACGTCCACGGTGGCACGGTCATGAAGATGGCCGACGAGGCTGCCGGCCTGGCGGCGCTCAAGCATTCCCGCCAGCGCGTGGTCACCGCCGGAGTGGACCGGGTCAACTTCCTCTACCCGATCCGCATCGGCGAGCTCGTCACCTTCAGCGCCTCGGTCAACGCCGTCTGGCACACCTCGATGGAGGTGGGCGTGCGGGTCGACGCCGAGAACCCCCTCACCGGCGAGGTTCGCCACACGAACACGGCCTACTTCACCATGGTGGCGCTCGACGCCGACGGGAATCCGACAGCCGTCCCACCCTTGCTCGCCTCGGGCCCGGAGGAGGAGCGGCGCCAGCGCGAGGCCGAGCTCCGGCGCACCAACCGGCTCGCCGAGCGCGATCAGATCCTTGGCGGCCGAGCGGGCGGCCGAGCGGGCGGCCGAGCGCCGTCGCCGGGCTGAAGCACCGCGCATAACGTTCAGCGACGCCCCGCGCCGGGGTGGCTCGCTAAGGTCACGCTTCCCATGCGACGCATCTCGCCCCCAGCGACGTCAGTGGCCGCGCTCCTCGCGTGCGCGGCGCTGATCGCCGGCTGCGGCGGCGGAACGAAGCTCATCGTGCACAACAACCGGGTCACCGTCTCGGGCCCAGCCCCGGCCGTTTCCGCCCAGCCGATAAGCGGGCTGGGATTCCCGATCACCGCCACCAGCAACACGACCCGCGTCGACGGCGCCACCGCGATCCAGGATGCCGCCGGTGTCGCCCAGGCGGTGTATCCCGCCCTCACGGCCGCGACCCATCCCCAGGCAGTGACCATCGCGCCGACCGACGACTGGCAGGCGGCGCTCGCCTCCGCGGTGCTCATGTCGTCTCCGATCCACGCTCCGGTCCTCCTCTCGGGACCGGGCACGCTGCCCGCGAGCACGGCCAATGCCGTGAGTGCGCTGAAGCCCCGCGGCGCCGGCGTGGCCCGCGGCGCCCAGGTGATCACGGTGGGAGATGTCCCGACGCCGAGCGGCCTGCACGCGGCGGCGATCACCGGCGCGAACCCGTTCGCCCTCGCGGCCGCGATCAACACCTTCCAGACCGCCGCCGCGGGCAGGCCGAGCCCCGACGTGATCGTGGCCTCGGCGGACGACCCTGCCTACGCGATGCCCGCCGCCGGGTACGCGGCCGAGAGCGGCGATCCGATCCTCTACGTGACGGCCTCGACGGTGCCCCAGGCGACCCGCCAGGCGATCCTCGCCCACGGGCATCCGCGCATCTACGTGCTCGGCCCCCAGAGCGTGATCCCCCACGCCGTCACCAAGATCCTCGACAAGCTCGGCCGGGTGCGGCGGGTCGACGGCACCGACCCGATCAGTAACGCCGTCACCTTCTCGCGCTACCGGGATCCGGCCTGCCCGGTCGGCGCCGGCTGCGTTCCCGGAGACGGAAACTTCGGCTGGGCGGTGACCAGCGGCGGGCACGGTTATGTCTTCGTCAACGCCAACCAGCC
>DATCEM010000530.1:0-5010 GCA_036510175.1 Solirubrobacteraceae bacterium
TTCTTGGCGATCTTCAGCCACACGCCGGCCGCGGTCAGGTGGTTCCCCTCGAGCCACTGCTCCCACTCGAGGGCCGAGGCGAAGGAGACGATCGGGAGCTCCTTGCCGCGGTCGGCCACGAACGCGAGTATCGCGCGTCGCTCTATACTCGGCCGCCGGCCCATCGGCCACCCCTATGTCCGCACCGATCATCTATGACCTCATGCTCCTGCTCTCCTCGAGCGCAGAGGAAGAGCGCCGCGCGAAGATCCTCGCCGACGTCGAGGAGATGATCACGAGCGCGGGCGGCCGGCTCGAGCGCAACGACGACTGGGGCATGCGCACCCTGGCCTACGAGATCGAGCACCAGACGGACGCGGAGTACCACCTGCTCCAGTTCGCGGCGCCGCCGACGCTCCTGGAGACCCTCTCCTACAACCTCAAGATCCTCGACGGCGTCGTGCGCTTCCGGATCATCAAGAACCTGCCCGGCACCCCGCCGCCGCCCGAGCCGCGCGCCGTCCCCGCCGCCACTGCCGCGGCAGCCGCCGAAAGCGTCTAATTCGGCAGAGCCGGTGGAATCGGCGTCCGTGTCGATTCCATTGCGCGCTTGGCGGGTCCGGTCGTCACAGGACTGCAACTCCGGTCCCTAGACAGCCTCGTGAACGTCATTTCTCCGCCACTTTCCGGGGAGCGAGCGGGTTGCCGACCGCGGCCCGCCTAGACTCGCTCCTACGAACTTCGAGGGTCTCCCGAAAGGAGCAGGCGAATGGCAGGAACGAATATCAACCGAGTGGTCATGACCGGCAATCTCACGCGCGACCCGGAGCTGCGCTCGACGCCGGGCGGATCTTCGGTGTGCAAGCTGCGGATCGCCTGCAACACCCGGCGCAAGAACGGCCAGACCGGCGAGTGGGAGGAGAAGCCCAATTTCTTCGACGTCACCGTCTGGGGGGCGCAGGGTGAGAACTGCTCGCGCTACCTCTCGAAGGGGCGTCCGGTGGCCATCGACGGCCGGCTGGAATGGCGCGAGTGGGAGCAGGAAGGCCAAAAGCGCCAGGCAATCGATATCATCGCTGATTCCGTGCAGTTCCTCGGCGGGCGCGATGACGCCGGCGGCGGGAGCGGAAACGGATTCTCCGTCAGCCGCGCGGCGAGTGAGAGCGACGTCCCGATCCACACCGGGGACTTCGAAACCGCTCCCGTGGCCGCCGGAGGCAGCGACGACGACATTCCCTTCTAAGAGGATTTCCATTGGCAAAGCAACGACGACGGCCAGTACGCCGGCGCGACAGGAAGGGCGGGCCGACCTCCGGCCGGCGCAAGCCATGCCCGTACTGCCGCGACAAGATCGACCGGGTCGACTACAAGGACGTGGGCGCACTGCGCCGGTTCATCTCCGAACGGGGCAAGATCCGCTCCCGACGGATAACCGGCGCCTGCCGCCGTCATCAGAGTCAGGTCGCGCGCGCCGTAAAGCGCGCTCGTGAACTCGCGCTGCTCCCTTACGTCTCCGAGACGGCGGGTGGCGACCGGGGCGAGCGGGGCTTTCGCGGCGACCGCGACCGCGACCGCGAGCGTTAGCGAGAGACGCCAGTCGTGCCTCAAGCCATCCTTCTCCAAGATGTCGAGCAGCTGGGCGAGCGCGGCAAGGTCGTCGAGGTATCGCCCGGCTACCTGCGCAATTACCTGCTGCCGCGCAAGCTCGCCGAGCCCGCCACCAAGGGGTCCGTCGAAGCCGCCAAGCGTCGGCAGGACGCCGCCGAGCGCGCCAAGCGCGAGGCGGTCCAGCGCTCGGAGGAGAGCGCGGCTCTGCTCGGCCGGACGGTGCTGACCATTCCCCAGCAGGCGGGCGACGACGGACGGCTGTTCGGGTCGGTGACCACCCAGGACATCGCCGACGCGATCCGCGAGGCGCGGGGAATCAAGGTCGACCGCCGCAAGATCCACCTCGACGAGCCGATCCGCAACATCGGGACGTACATGGTGGTGGTCGAGATCGCCGACGACGTGACGGCGGCGGTCAAGACCATGGTCGTCGAGCAGCGCTAGCCCTTCGCCGCGGACGAACTCCTCGCTCGTTGCGGGACCGCGCCGGGCGGAGCGACCTGACCCAGATCTAGACTCGAACGCTGCTGATGAGTACCACCGCGCAGCTCGCCGTACCCCCGCACAACCTCGAGGCCGAGAAGTCGGTTCTTGGCGCGGTTCTGCTCGAGGAACGCCACCTCTACGGCCTGCTCGTGGAGGAGGGCCTGCGCCCTGAGCACTTCTACCGCGAGCAGCACGGCGCGGTGTTCGCGGCGATGCTCGAGCTCCACAACGCGAGCCGGAAGATCGACCATCTGACGATCTCCGAAGCGCTGCGTCAGTCCGGCAAGCTGGCGGAGATCGGCGGTCCCGAGACGATCGACGAGCTCGCCGGCTGGGTGCCCGCCGCCGGCCACGCGCGCGAATACGGGCGGATCGTGCGCGATAACGCGCAGCTGCGGTCCCTTCTTTCCACTACCTACGAGATCCAGGCCAGCGTCGTCGGCCGGGAGGCGCCGGCGCGCGAGCTCGTCGAGCGCGCCGAGCAGGCCGTGCTCGAGGTCGCCCATGACGATCGCCAGAAGAAGTTCCGCACGATCGGCGACATCCTCGAGACCGAGACCGACAAGCTGCACCGGCTCTCGGTGGCGAAGACGCCGCTCACCGGGACGCCCTCGGGCTTCAAGGACCTCGACGAGCTGACGGGTGGTTTCCAGCCCGGCAACCTGATCATCATCGCCGCCCGTCCCTCGATGGGTAAGTCGGCGCTGGTAACCAACATGGCCGAGAACGCCGTGCTCGGAGGGCACCCGGTGGCCCTGTTCTCGCTCGAGATGTCCGAGTCCGAGCTCGCCCAGCGTTTCGTCGCCTCGCAGGCGCGGATCCGGGGTGAGGAGCTGCGCAAGGGCCGCGTCGCCGAGGAGCGCTGGGGCAAGATCCTCGCCGCCTGCCAGCGGCTCGCCGACGCCCCGCTGCGCGTCGACGACTCGAGCGACATCGGGGTGCTCGAGGTCCGCGCCAAGGCGCGGCGCCTGCACCATGAGCTCGACGGTGGCCTCGGGCTGATCATCGTCGACTACCTCCAGCTCATGCGCCACGAAGGACGGGTGGAGAACCGCGTCGAGCAGGTGGGTCAGATCAGCCGCGGGCTCAAGGGGCTCGCGCGCGAGCTCGACGTGCCGGTGATCGCCCTCTCTCAGCTCAGCCGCGCCGTCGAGCAGCGCGGCGGCGAGAAGCGGCCGATCCTCTCGGACCTGCGCGAGAGTGGAAACCTCGAGCAGGACGCGGACCTGGTCATGTTTATCTACCGCGAGGAGTACTACGAGAAGGACTCCGAGCGCCCCGGCGAGGCGGACATCATCATCGCCAAGCACCGCAACGGCCCGGTCGGAGACGTCATCCTGACCTTCCAGAAGGAGTACCCGAAGTTCATGAACTACGCCGGCGACCGCTTCGCGGCAGCCTGATGGCACCGGGCGCAGCTAGCGGGCGCAGGGACCGCACCCCGCGCTGCGCGCTCGGAGTGTGCGACGGCAGCGGCTTCGTCTACGACGAGGAGACGAACACGGCGTTCGCCTGCCGCTGCCGACCACAGATCGTCGCCCGCGCCAAGGCTCGCAGCCTGTCCGCGGTCATTCCCAAGCTCTACCGTGACGTGGCCTTCGAGCGTCCGCCGGTCACCGACATCGACCCCGGCGTGGTCACCGCGGTCAGGCGCTACGCCGACTCGGTCGACGAACGGCTCGACGCCGGCCGCGGCCTGTGGTTCATGGGGCCGGTGGGGACGGGCAAGACGACGCTGGCCATGCTCGTCTCGAAGGCGGCGATCAGCGCCGGGCGCTCGGTGGCGATCTACTCGCTGCCCCGGCTGCTCAACGAGATCCGCGAGACCCACCGCTTCGAGCGCTCGCACGTCGATCTCCTCGACCGCCTGGCCGACGTCGATCTCCTCCACATCGACGACGTCGGCGCCGAGCGCACCACCGACTGGGTCCTCGAGGAGCTCTACTCGATCGTCAACGCGCGCTACCAGGATGGGCGATCGATCGTCATCACGACCAACATCCTCGATCGGGCCGCGCTGTGCGAGCAGATCACCGAGCGCACCGTCTCGCGCCTGACCGAGATGTGCGACGAGATTCCCCTGCTCGGCCACGACCACCGCATGGACCTCCGCTCCGCCTGACTCCGATTGGCCCGCGGTGCGCGCCAATCTCGAACATCGTGTGAAATTTCACGCTTCGCCGCCGCCCGGTTAGAGATGATGCGCGGGTGTCAATCGAGGACCCTCCGCTTCGAGGCCCGTCGCCCGGCGAACTGAAGACGATCCTCGGCGTCACCGCGTCGGTGGTGGGGCTCGTGGGCTACCTCTACCTCGTCGGATGGATAGTCGACCTCGTCCGCTTCGCGGCGGCGCGACTGCCCGCCGGGGCGACCGCGGCCGCGCTGAGCAACCGGGAGCTGTTCGGGGACGGGCTGCGTTCGACCCTGCTCATGGCCGTGGTGTTCGCGGTGAGCTGCGCCATCGCGTACCGCTCCTCGGCGCGAAACTGGGACGTCCACGGCCAGGACTGGCACGACATCATGCGCAAGGGTGGCGTCGCCCAGGCGGCGTCCGAGACGGACGGCGACGAGCGCCGCCGCCGGGAGCGCCAGCACGCGAGGAAGACGGCGGAGCGCGCCGATCGCGTGGCTCGGATGCCGCTCGGCCCCGTCGCCCGCCTGGCCCGCCTGTTCCGGACCCGTGCCGGTCGAAAGGCCGAGACCGGTCCCCCCGGAGAGCCCGAGCCGCTCGAGCCCGCCCCCCTCGGAGACTGGGCGGTGCGCATCATCGCCGGCTTCAACATCATGGTCCTCTCGGCCCTGATCGCCATCGGGGTGGTGCGTGTCGTCGGGGCCCTGGTTCCCAGTCCGATCGCGCGATGGGTCGCGGTGGTCATCGGCTTGATCGTCTTCTGGATCGTCCGCTGGGCGCTCACCCACGCCAGCCCGCTCCTGCTC
>DATCEM010000531.1:0-2924 GCA_036510175.1 Solirubrobacteraceae bacterium
CCGTCATCTACGAGCGCCACCGTCATCGCTACGAGGTCAACAACCACCTCCGACGCCGCCTCGAGGCCGCGGGACTGATCTTCTCGGGCACTTCGCCCGACGATCGACTCGTCGAGGTGATCGAGCTCCCCGCCGACGCTCATCCCTTCTTCGTCGCCTCCCAGTACCACCCCGAGTTCAAGTCGCGACCCGAGCGTCCGGCGCCGCTGTTCAGGGAGTTCGTCGGGGCCGCGCTGCGTCAGGCGCAGGGTGACCGGCCGACCGAGGCGTCCCCGCCCGGTTCGGCTGAGCGCACCGCCGCGCCGTGACGGGGCCGCCGTGAGGCGCGCGACCGAAGCCGATCGCGCGCGGCTGAATGACACCTTCGCCACACTGTGCCGGATCGAGAGCCCTTCCGGGCACGAGCGGGAGTGCGCGGACCACGTCACCGACGAGCTCCGACGGCTCGGGCTTACCGTCGAGGAGGACGGCGCCGGCGCGGCAGCGGGCTCGGACGCGGGAAATCTCCTCGCACGGGTTCCCGGCAGTCGTCCGCAGAGCGTCCTGCTGTGCGCTCATCTCGACACCGTGCCGCCCCTGGCGCCGATCGATCCCGTGATCGTCGACGGGGGCTGGGAGAACGCGGGCGAAGGCATCCTCGGCGCCGACAACAAGTCGGCGATCGCCGTCCTCATCGAGCTCGCGCGCCGCTTCGCGGACCGCGGCGAGCCGCCTCCCGTTGGGCTCGAGCTGCTGTTCACCGTCTCCGAGGAGAACGGGCTTCGCGGCGCCAAGGCCTTCGATACGAGCCGGCTGAGGAGCGAGTTCGGGTACGTGTTCGACCACGCATCCCCGATCGGGGGAATCGTCGTCGCCGCGCCCACCTACGACGAGATCGTCGCCGTGCTCCACGGCCGCGCCGCTCACGCCGGGATCCGGCCCGAGGAGGGACGCAGCGCGATCCTCGCCGCCGGCCGCGCGATCGCCGCCATGCGCCTCGGACGGCTGGACGAGCAGACGACGGCCAATGTCGGCACGATCGCCGGCGGCACAGCCACCAACGTCGTTCCCGAACGCTGTCGCCTCGAGGCGGAGGTGCGGGGGCTCGACGACGCGCGGGTGGCCGAAGTCGTCACCGAGATCGTCGATCACCTCCAGGACGCCGCGAACGACGCCGAGTGCGACCTCGACGTGACCGTCGAGCGCCAGTTCCAGGGCTATCGATCGAGGCCGAGCGCGCCGCACATCGCCGCCGCCGAGCGGGCGCTCCAGGCCTGCGGCTACGAGCCGCACCATCTGGTGACCGGCGGCGGCTCGGACGCCAATGCCTTTCAGGCCGCCGGCCTACCGTGCGCCAACCTGGCCGACGGCACCGAACGCAACCACGAACCCGGGGAGCGAGTCAGCATCGACGCGCTCGAGGGGATGCTCGAGGTCGCGATAGCGCTGCTCGACGCTGCCGGAGAGGAGGTGCCGGCGTGAGCCGCTTCGAAGCGCTCGGAGGGGAGACCAAGTTCACCGGCCACATCGTCACGGTGAGCGTCGAGCGCTTCCGCCACGCCGACGGCGAGGTGGTGACGCGCGAGAAGGTGGCCCATCCCGGCGCGGTGGGGATCATCGCCCTCGACGACACCCACGTGTGGCTCGTCCGTCAGCCCCGCGAGGTCCCCGGGCTCGAGGCCTCGCTCGAGATCCCCGCAGGCAAGCTCGACGTCCCCGGCGAGGAGCCGCTGGCGACCGCCAAGCGTGAGCTCGCCGAGGAGATCGGCAAGCAGGCGGAGCGCTGGCATGAGCTCATGGTCTTCTACACGAGCCCCGGATTCAGCGACGAGCGGGTATGGCTGTTCGTGGCGATGGACCTCAGCGACGCCCCACCCGCGCCGGTGCAGGAGAACGAGCGGATCGAGATCGTTCCCTGGCCCCTGAGCGAGCTCGATCTGGCGGTCCGGGAGTGCACGGACTCGAAGTCGCTGATCGCCCTGCTCTGGCTGGGGAAGCGGCCGGCGCCGCTTCCTGAGCCCACGACCTAGCGCCCGGTGCCGCCGAAGATCCGCAGCAGCGAGATGAACAGGTTGACGAAGCTCAGGTAGAGCCGCAGCGCGCCGAGGATGGCCGCCTTCTCGGCTACGGCCGAGTTCCCGCCGAATCCGGCCTGCGCCTGGCGCTTGAGCATCTGCATCTGGAACGCCGTCAGCCCGGAGAAGATGATCACGCCGCCCCAGCCGAGGATGAGGTTGAAGGTCGTGCCGCCGACGAAGAGGAAGACCATGGAGGCGACGACGATCCCGATCAGCGCGCCGAAGAGAATGCCGCCCCAGCCGCTGAGATCGCGCTCGGTCGTGTACCCCCAAAGCGCCATCCCGCCGAACACGCCGCCGGCTCCCGCGAACGCGCCGACCACGGTGCCCGAGGTGAACTCGGTGAGGATGACCGAGAAGACGGCCCCCGTGAGCGCGGCGTAGACGAAGAAGAGGAGCGCTGCCGTGGTCGCCGAGATCCGATTGATCGACCACTGGAGGGCGATCACGAGCCCGAGCTGGGCGAAGATGGCGACGAAGAACAGGCCAGAATGCGTCTGCAGGTAGGACTGGCTGAACGTGTGGTCGGCGTGGAACCACACGGCGATACCCGTGCTCAGCGCGAGGGCGGCGAACATCCACGCGAAGACCTCCCGGAGGAATATCCGCTCCGAGCTGGCTACTGCGCGTCCGGTTGCGAAATCTAGGTCTGGGGACACCGAGGCTCCTTGGTCAGTCATATCGAGCCCTGCGCTCGACTCTGGTTGTTCTAAACGTTAGACGATCACCCGTCGAGTTCCTGCATTTCGGGGCCTAACGCGGCCGGCCCTTGACAGCTAGGCGAACATATGTTCGTGTCCAGTGATGGAAGCCCGTACTCGCGGTTCCGCCGGGCCCTGAAGACGGGGAACGAGGCGCTGGTAGTCG
>DATCEM010000532.1:0-3663 GCA_036510175.1 Solirubrobacteraceae bacterium
GGACCCTGCACTGGTCATTCGGCAGCCTCGGGGGTGTACGCGGCGATGAACTCGAACTCGCCATTGAGCAGCGGCACCTGGTCGGCGTAGCGGCCGGCCCAGGCGCAGCACTGGCGCATGTTGAGCTCACCGCGGCGCATCGCCGCGACGCGCTCGGACGGCGACATCGCCCACAGCCGGCGCAGCTGCTCCTCGAGGCGGTTCTGCTCGGCGGCTGCAGAGCGCGACGGTGAGTCCGGCCGGTCGGGTCGGATGCTGGACAGGCTGCGTGTCATGAGCGTGCTTCTGGATCGGTGAACAGTCCGGCGCGCAGCTCGAATCCAGCGGTCGATAGTTGCTCCTCGAGGGCGCTGACGAGCTCCGTTGCGCGGGCCTGGACCTTCTCGTCCTCGGGGCCCTGACCCCAGAGATCCCCGCAGACCACACGGAGGATGAGTAGACGCCCGGCCACGATCGCGCCCGCCTCGACCGACACGCGCGTAAGCGCGGCGCCGGCCGGGCCCGCGGGCCTCGCGGTCTTGGTAAGCCGCACCACGCCGCGCTCGACGTCGTCCTTGTCGGCGATGAGATCGTGGGCGAACTCGTCGGGCTGGGTGTAGTAGGCGCCGATCATCAGGATGACTCCTGGCTGGCGCGGTCGATCTCGATGCTGCGGACGTGCTGGCGGTAGCGGCGCGAGGCGAGCGCGTCGATCAGATTCGTGCCTTCGGCGACGTCTGGAAGGTGGGGATCGCGGCGGGTCATCGCGGCGTCGATGATCTGCGCCAGGTAGGTCGAGCGGGCGATCGGATGGCAGCGCCGGTCGAGCTCCTCGATCAGCGCGAGCGGGAGCGTCGTCTCGACTCGCGCGGTCGGGCACTGCTGGCGGATGACGTCGATCGCGGTGTCGATCGTCTTCGGGCTGTGGGTGGGCTGGGATGTCATCGCTGGTGTCTAGATGGAGGGCCGGCGGGCCCGCCGCCCGGCAGGGGTGGCGGCGGGCCCGATGGTCGGCCTTCCTACGCGGCCGCCTCCACGGCCTCTGGGGTTGACGAGCCGCCCGGCTCGTCCGAGTCTGAGCGGGCGCCGTCGAGGAACTCGACGTTCTCCGCGATGACCTCGAGCTTCTGGCGGCGGCTGCCGTCGTCGGTCTCCCACTCGGAGTGGTTGAGGCGGCCGATGATCCCGACGCGGCGGCCCTTGGCGAGGTACTCGCTGCACACCTCGGCCTGGCGGCCGAAGGTCACGATGTCGACGAAGTCCGCGCCGCGGTCCTCGCCGTCCTTGCCCTTGGAGCGCTGCACCGCGAGGCGCAGGTGCCCGACCGAGGTGCCGCTGCCGCTCTCGCGAAGCTCGGGGTCTGCGGTGAGACGGCCGATGAGGTTGACGCTGTTCATTCGATCCCTCCTGTGGGGGTCGGTGGTGGTTGTTGTAGCCCGAAAGCGCCGGCCAGGCGGCCTAGCGGAACCGAGCCTTGGTGAGGGGAAGGGAGCGCAGCGACCTTGAAGCGACTGGCCGTCGCCGGCGCAAAATCGGGGCGAAGGCAAACCACCACCGCCACCCGCCGAGGAGCCCTCTGATCGGATGGCGTGTCAACCTGGCTGTCACTTACCGCGGTTCGAGGGGAGCGATGCGGGGTGGCCCACGTCTCAAGGCACGCCGCGCCGATCAGCAGCGCGATCGTGGCCAGGGCAAGGACGGTGAGCTCGCGCCGGCGCTTGGTGTCGTCTCTGGCGATCAGCCAGGCGCAGGTCGAGCAAGCGAGTGCTGAGAACTCGAGCGGCAGGTGCGGCAGGTAAGGGAGGAGGCGGCCCTGCCAGCGACCGAGCTGGATGCCGACGGTGACGCAGTTGACGGTGAGGATCGCGGCGATCGCGGCGTCACCGATGGCCCGGGTGAGTCGGGCCGTTGGAAACCGCGCGATGATCAGCAGGAACGGGGCGGCGAGAGCGCGTAGGTTGTTGAGCAGGATGCTCGCGGCCTCGCCGACGGTGCCGGTGAGCGTGGGGTGGGGGTGCCCGCCCCCGGCGAGCGACGGATCAACCGCGCCCGCGAGGACTGCGGCGCCCGTAAGCGCGAGGACCGCGGCCGCCGCCACGGCGAGCTCACGCGGGACCGCACGAGCCCTACGGGCAGCGGGATTGCTGGCCGGCCGGGCGGGGCACGCGGTCAGTTCTGCGGCTGCCATGTCTCGACGATCCATCCCGAGCGGGCTCGGGTGAGCGTGGCGTAGGTGACGTGCAGCGCGGCCGGTAGGCCCGCGTACGCGCCGGCTCCGGTTGTGCTCTCTGAGGTGACGATCACCCAGCGGCCGGCTGCCGCTGCCTGACCCTGTGCGATCGAGACGACGGCGCCGCTGTCGGCGACCTTGCTGTGCTGAAGGACGCTGTCGCGCCCGTCGCTCGCGGCCGCCTGCAGAGCCTCAGCGCGGGCCTGTCCGAGCGAGATCGCGGCGAGCTCGCGCTGGATGCGGCCGACGTCGCCGGCATTCCAGTTGATCTCAAGCTGCGCGTAGCGCGACAGCGCCGCCTGCGGTGTGCGCGCGCCGACGCCGGCGCCGAGCTGCTGCTGGCTGCTCTGCGCGCCGGAGGGGATCGTTCCGCCGCGTTCGGGGACGGGATCACCCGCCTGCGGTGTCGTCGACGGCGACGTCGACGCCGACGTGGTCGTGGTCGTGGTGCGAAGCGCGCGACCGGCGTAGGGGTCCTTGATCCCGCAGCCCGCGAGCGCCAGCGCGAGTGTGAGCGCGAGCGCGAGCCGCGGAGCTCGGCGCTGCGTGCGAGGCTGTGGAGTGGCTTGGTTCATGGTCACAGTCCTGGTGGGTGGCGCACGACGTAGGAGAGGCCGTCGGCGAGGTTGCCGGTCGGATCAGGGCGCCAGCGGGGTCCGCTGCCCGGCGGCTGCCACGTCGACGGGTTGCCGCTCCAGCTGGTGTCGAAAGCGATTCCGGCGATCGCCATCCACGTGTGCCCCGAGTTGGCGTAGACGCTGATCCACTGCCCGGGCCCGGAATCGCCGAAGCTTTCGAGCTCCGTGGAGTCCTCCGGATTGGCGTCGAGCAGACCGCCGCCGTGGAGCGCGAACGACACCGAGCTCGAGCAGTCGTAAGAGGCGGCGATCGTGTCGAGCGACTGGCCGTGCCCACCGCCATAGACGTAGGGCCGGTCGATGATCTCGTTGCCCGCAGCGATCGCGAGCTTCACTGCCCGGGGGGCGCTCGCCGGCGCTTCGGCCTGCCCGTCGGGCAGGATCTTCGCGACGGCACCAGGCGTGAGATAGAGGATCCCGCCGGGCCCGGCAGAGCTCGCGCACCCTGTCCCCGCCGCCGCGGTGGGAGTCACGCCGGCCGTCGCGGGGGTGGTCGTCGTGGTGCTCGTTGTGGGCCCGGCCGCGGCCGGGGGTGTCTGGCCGAGGATGTTCCCGGCGCCGGGGTTCGCGGCCGCGGTGACGTTTACGTGGCGCTCGCCCCACGCGAGCTGGCTCTGACGGCCTTCCCAGTCGTAGATGTCGACGTGCTTGCCGAGGATCGCGCCGCCGGTGTCGCCGGCGAGGAACGCGCTCGAGGTGCCGAACGGGTTCGGCTTGACGTGCGCGTAGGAACTGAGCGGGACCACCGCCGGGTCGACGGCGATCTCATACATCGGCTGGCCGGCGCTGAGGTTGATGCCGGTGGCGGTGATCCCG
>DATCEM010000533.1:0-7929 GCA_036510175.1 Solirubrobacteraceae bacterium
GCACCGCGGACAGGTTCACCGATATCCCGAACGGCGCCGCGTCCGGCCGCATCGGATACCACAGCGCGGCCTGGCGACAGGCCCGCTCGAGCACCCAGTTCCCGATCGGCACGATCAGGCCACTCTCCTCCGCTACGGGAATGAACTCCTCCGGCGAGATGGGACCGAGGATGGGATGCTGCCAGCGCAGCAGGGCCTCCACGCCGACGATTGACCGCTCGGTGAGCGAGACGACCGGCTGATAGACGAGGCTGAGCTCGTCGTGCTCGAGCGCACGGCGCAGGTCGTTCTCCACGCGTAGCCGGGCGATCGCGCGCCCGCGCATCGCGTCGTCGAACACCTCGTAGCGGGCGCGGCCGTGCTCCTTTGCCCGGTACATGGCGGCGTCGGCGTCGCGCACGAGGTCCTCGGCAAGCTCGCCGCCGGAGGCGAGCGCGATCCCGATGCTCGCGGTCACGAAGTGCTCGTTGGGGCCGAGCGCGAACGGCCGGGTGAACACCGAGGCGATCCGTTCTGCGGTGGCGATCGCGTCGTGCTCCCCCGCGATGTCCTCGAGGAGGATCCCGAACTCATCGCCGCCGAACCGGGCCACGGTGTCGCTCGAGCGCAATGCCTGCTTGAGCCTCGGAGCCACTGCCGCCAGCAGATCGTCGCCGATGTGGTGACCGAGGCTGTCGTTGACGAGCTTGAACCGATCGAGGTCGAGAAAGAGGACTGCGGTCAGCGAGCGACCGCGCTGCATACGGGCGAGCGCTTGCTTGAGGCGGTCGTGGAAGAGCACCCGATTGGGAAGTCGCGTCAGCGGGTCGTGCAGGGCGCGGTGGCGCACGACGTCTTCGGTCGCCTGTCGCTCGAGGGCATCGGCCAGCACGTTGGCGAGCGACTGGAGGAAGTCGACGTCTCCCGCGGAGTAATCGCGCAGGTGCAGGGATTGGGCTCCGAGCACGCCGAAGGGACCGGCCCGGCCCTCGATGGGAACGGTCAGGCCACTGCGCGCGCGCCTCTCGCGAAGCGCCGGTGACTGGCGGAACCGTCGCTCGGTCCTCCAGTCGCTGACGATCACCGCGGCCCCGGTGAGGATCGTGTAACCCGATTGCGAGCCCTCGCCCGTCGGCGCGCTGAGACTCCCGATCGCCGCCGGCGGCCAGCCCACGCTGCTGCGCAGCACCAGGCAGCCTCGCTCGGGCATGAGCTCAAACACGGCGACGATGTCCACGCCGAGGATCTCCGCGGCGGCGGCGCTCGCCTCATTCATGAGCGCTGACGTCGTCGCGCCTTCGAGCGCGTGCTCGCCGAGCCGCGCAACCGCTGCCTGCTGTGCTGCGCGCTGCTCGAGCTCGGTCTCGGAGTGCTTTTGCTCGGTGACGTCTGAGAGCACGCCGTGCCACTGCAGGCTCCCTCCGTCCACGCGCACGAGCAGCGCATCGTCGCGGATCCAGACCACGCTGCCGTCGCGGTGGAGCAGGCGGTACTCGGACGGGGGAGAGTCCGACGGCTCGTCGGTCGAGCACGAGCGCTCGGCGCTGAGGACGCGCTCGCGATCGGTGGGGTGCAGGCGCGAGGCCCACAGCTCGGGGTTCGCGCACCATTCTTCGGGCGAGAAGCCGAGGATCTGCTGAACCTGCGGACTCACGTAGCGCCACTGGCCGGCGGCCCCGGTGTCGGCTACGTAGACGATCGCGGGCACCCGTTCGAGCAGGTCCGCGAGGAACGCACCCGCGGGGGCGAACGCATCGCGGCCGGCCTGCGGGTGGCGAGCGCCATCATCTGCCTGGAGTTCGCGCATGTCCCTTCCGCATCGGGTGTAGCGGACGCGTTCAGCACCCGGGTTATGCACCGAAGCGCCGCGGGTTTCTACGGATAGGTGCCCTACGCCTTCTGCAGCTCCGAGAGAGCTTCGCTGGGCAGCGGGAACCAGCGGATCCGATCGAATTCTGGGGTCAGCACAGGGTCATGCACCGGCTTTTCCGGAGGCGCCGATTCGATCCCCCTGACGATGCGACGGGCCTCATCGAGGTAGCGGGCGAGCGCACTCTCGGGCTCGGTGGCGCGTGGGCCGTGGAACTCGAGCAGGCCCGAGGCGAACGAGACATCGTGCAGGGTCAACGGCGGAGTCGCCCAGCCGCTCTCGTGATGCCAGAGACCAGAGGTCGGATCGAAGCCGTAGAACGGCAGGAATTTCCACCCTTCATCGGCGACGAAGTGAACGGCCCGGAGGATGTAGTCGAAGACCACCTCGCTGATGAAGTAGTTGAAGTTGACCCGGACGAAGGACAGCTTCGCACCCTGGTAGCCGAGCGAGGCCTCGGCGGCCATCCCCTTGGACCACACATCGTCGATGCCGTAGAGCCGGTGCAGGTATGGCCCAGCGCAGAAGCAGCCGCTGCGGGACTGGATACCGAAGAGATCGTTCAGGAGCGCGGCGGCGAAATTGGCGTGCAGCAGACCGTCACCGTGCCGGATGCCCAGCGAGACGATCGCCAGACGCTCCAGGTCGAGGTCGCCGAGGATGTCGATACTCGGATTGGCGGCCCACGAGGCCAGGGCCCGCCGGACGAAGTCCAACTCGCGCCGGCTTATCTCCTCGGTGCCGACGGCGTCCTTGAGCGCGAACACGAGCCCGGCCCGGATCGACTCGACGATCGCCGGAGTGCCCCCCTCCTCGCGGATCGTCGGCTCCCGGTGATAGGAGTGGCTGCGCGGCGTGACCCAGACGATCGTGCCGCCACTGGGAACGGTGGGGACCCGATTCTTGAACAGCGCGCGTTTGGCCACGAGCACGCCCGGCGTCCCGGGACCGCCGACGAATTTGTGGGGAGAGAGGAAGACGGCGTCCTTGTACGCGAGGTGTCCGTGCGGGATCTCCGGCGACGGATTCATGTCGATCTGGAGATAGGGCCCGGCGGCCGCATAGTCCCAGCAGGAGAGCGCGCCGTGCTGGTGAAGAACGATCGCGACCCGCTCGACGTCGGTGACGATCCCCGTCACGTTCGAAGCGGCCGAGAAGCTGCCGATCTTCAGAGGCCGGTTCTCGTAGCGGCGCAGCTCCTCCTCGAGATGGGCCAGGTCGATGCGCCCGTCGATGTCTTCGAGGATCGTCACCACATCGGCGATCGACTCGCGCCATGGGAGCTCGTTCGAGTGGTGCTCGTAGGGTCCGACGAAGACGACCGGGCGCTCGTCGGGCGCGATGCGCTCGGCCAGGTGGTACTCGTCCTCGAGCTGGGAAGGGAGCTTCACGCCGAGGATCTGCGCGAGCTTATCGATCGCGCCCGTCGCTCCCGAGCCGCAGAAGATGACCGCATCCTCGTCGGTGCCGCCGACCGAACCGAGGACCAGCCGCCGCGCATCCTCGCGCAGGCGCGTCGTCTGCAGACCGGTGGCCGATGCCTCCGTGTGGGTGTTCGCGTAGAGCGGGAGCACCTCGTCGCGGACGAAGTCCTCGATGAAGCTTAGCGCCCGCCCGGAGGCGGTGTAATCGGCGTACACATTGCGCCGCGGACCGAAGGGGCCATCGACCACGGCGTCGTCGCCGATGACCGAGGTTCGGATCCGCTCGATCAGCCGCTCGCGGTCCTGGCGAGAGGTGTCGGGCCAGGTGGTCGCGACGACAGCCCGCCGTGCATCGGTGGAGTGCAGGGCGGCGATCAGACCGTGGTTCACGGCCTGCAGGAACCCGAGTCCCGCCGCCGAGCTGTCGGCGATGAGCCGGGCGACGATCTCACCGTCGATCTCCAGGAGGACTGCCGGTTCGGCCGCGCGGCAGGTTCCCGTCCTCGGACCGGCATCGATCAACGAGAGCTCCCCGAGCATGCGCCCCGGGCCGATCGTGGCCAGGCGGATGCGGCGGTCCCCTCGCTGGCGTGTGACCTCGATGGCCCCGTGCAGCACGATGAAAGCCGATCGGGCCGCGTCACCCTCGCCGAAGAGATGGCCGCCGGGCTCGAGCCGGCAGGTCCGCAGCGCGGCGCACAGCCGATCGAGCTCCTCGGACGCGAAGCGCTCGAAGAAGGGCAGGGTGCGCAGGAACGCCAACTCCGCCGCCGCAGGCGGTCCCGGTATGCAGTCGCTGTGCGAACGTTCGGTCTCGGGGGCCGAGTCATCGTCCACGTCACGGATCCGCCGGGCGAGCAGGAGTGAGAGCTGCCGCATCACCGCGCCGGCGATCGGGTGCCCGCCATCTCGCAGGAGATGGAACTCGCCGGTGTCCAGGACGAACCCGCCCACGGGCTCCAGGCAGGTCGCCGTGGACGTATGGGTCGTCGGGCCGTTCAGCGCGAGCTCGCCGAGGACGGCGCCCGGACCGACGCGCTTCTGTACCGGCTCGCCGAGCGCGACGGCGCCTGAGTCGATCAGGAAGAGCCGCTCCGACGGGGCGCCCGAGCTGAACAGCCGCTCCTGCTCTTTGGCCGAGAAGGGTCGGAGCATCGCGACGAGGGTCTCGATGTGCTCCGGATCGAGGCCACCGAAGAGCGCACTGGCGCCGACGACGGCGATCGCTCCAGGATCAGCCTCCACATCGCCATCATACGATCCGGATCTGGCTCGTGCCCGCCTATCGCGGGCCTTGCCTGACGGCCGCGAGCCGGGTAGGTTCGTGTCACTTGAACGACTCCCGGGAACTGGGAATCATCTGATCGAACTCGATGTGCCGCGTCCTCGCCTACCTCGGCCAACCGCTGCCGCTGGCCGATGTCCTGTTCGAGACAGATAACTCGCTCGTGCGCCAGGCCCACGCACCGCGCATGACCACGATGCTCAACCTCGCCGGGTTCGGATTCGCCGCCTGGGAGCCGGGCTCCGTTCGACCGACCGAGCCCTTCCTCTATCGCTCGCCCATGCTCCCGGTGTTCGACCGGAACCTACGCCACCTGGTGCGCAAGCTCGAACCGACGTGTGCGCTCGCGCACGTGCGCGGAGTGCAGCTCGCTCACCCCGAGGCATTGAGCGACACGAACCTCCATCCCTTCTGTATCCCCGGGACGAGCATCACCTTCGCCCACAACGGCCATCTGCGGGAGTTCGGCCGCATGCGCTTCGCGCTGGTGGCGCACATCCTCCCCGACATCCTCTCGCGCATCGACGGAACAAGTGACTCCGCCTGGCTCTACGCCCTGCTCCTCTCCCAACTTGAGGATCCGTTCGGGCTCCCCGCCCTGGATGAACTGGTGCACGCCACGGTGCGCACCCTCGAGGTCGTGCGCGACATTCGCGCTCAGCACGGGATCGACACTTCCTCGCCGACCAACCTGTTCATCGCCACCGGCGACTGCGTGGTGGCGACGCGTTTCAGCTACGACTACGGCTGGTATCCCACCGCCGACGCCCTCCTCGAAGTCGACCTCCCGTTCGTCAGCCTGTGGTTCACCTACGGTGACGCGTACGGATCGGCCGAGGGGGAATGGATCATGTCCGGCGACGGGACGCCCCGCTCGCTCCTCGTGGCCTCAGAGCCCCTGACCGCCGATGCGTCGACCTGGCTCCAGGTGCCCGAGTACGCCCTCCTCGCCGCCACTCTCGCCGGGGATGATCTGGCCCTGGAGCTCCGTGACCTCGACATCTGAGCAGCTTCTGCGGGAGGTGCCGCTGTTCGAAGGGCTCGACGTGCGGGGGCTCGCCGAGCTCCTGACCCCGCGCGAGCTCGAACCCGGGCAGGCGCTGTGGCGCCAAGGGCAGGCGGCCGACGCGCTCTACGTCATCGCCTCGGGTCGGGTGGCGGTGACCGCTCGCCTGCTCGGCGAGCAACAGTCGGCGCTGGCCGAGCTCGGGCCTCGCGACGTTCTCGGTGAGCTCGCCCTCCTGGACGGTGGCACGCGCACGGCGGGGGTGCGCGCGCTCGAGCTGACGCGGCTCCTGAGTCTCAGCCTGGCCGACTTCAGGGCGGTCGTCCTGAGCCGCGATCAAGGCGCTCGTGAGCTCCGCCGCAGGCTCACCGGCCTCGCCTGCTCCCGTCTCGGGGCCCGTCACCGAGCGCTGGCCGCCACGCTCGCGGGCCGTCCTCCGGAGGTGAGACCGGCGCTCCGGCGACCGACCGAGCGACCGGACCCGGCCTACCTGCTCCGCCTGCCGTTCTTTCGCAACTTCAGGCGCGTCGAACTCGATGCCCTGTTGGCCGGCGCGTCCATCGAGCAGGTCCAGGCCGGTGACCTGCTCTTGGCCGAGGGCGAACGATCCGCCGGGCTCTTCGTGACCCTGAACGGAGCCGTCGAGGAGGTGATTCGCCGCAACGGCCACACGATCCGCCTGGCGCTTCTCGGTCCAGGCCGGGGCTTCGGGTATGCCGGCCTGATCGCGGGCGGCGCCACCACCGCCGCTGCGGCCGCGCGCGAGCGGTCGGTGGTCCTCGTCATCGCACCGCATGAGCTCGAGCACGAGCTCGAACACGATCCCTTCGCGTCGGCCATCGACCGCGACATCGTCTCCGCGCTACGCCAGGCCGAGCGACCACAGGCGCCCCTCGCGGCTCGGGGTGGGACCCCGGTGCCGAGCCCCGTTCGCTGAGAGGGATATCGCCCGGCGGCTCAGGACCCGAGGTCGCAGTCAAGGCTCCCTCTACAGTCTCGGGCGATGCTCATCGCGACCCACGACGGCTCCTTTCACGCCGACGAGGTCTTCGCCGTCGCCGCGCTCGGGCTGCTCGGAGATCCCGTCGAGGTGGTGCGCACGCGCGACCGTGACCAGCTCGCGCAGGCCGATCTCCGCGTCGACGTCGGCTTTCGCGATGACGCCGCCGCCGGCGACTTCGATCATCACCAGCGAGACTTCGACGCCGCGCGGGGCAACGGCGTGCGCTACGCCGCCTTCGGTCTCGTGTGGCGCGAGTTCGGCGCTCGGGCCTGCGGCGATGATCAGGAGGTCGCCGACGCCGTCGACGAAACGCTCGTGCAGGCCGTGGACGCCAACGACACCGGCCAGCAGCTGACCCAGTCGCTCATCGACGGTGTGCATGCGATGACCGTCAACGGGATCATCGGCGGTTTCAACGCACGCTGGGATGAAGCGCTGACGCCCGATGAGGAGCGCGAGCGCTTCGACCAGGCCGTCGCCCTGGCTCAGGGCATCCTCGCCCGCGAGGTGGCCTGCGCCGCTTCCGGGCGCCGCGCCCAGCGCATCGTGCGCGAGGCGATCGCCGCGGCGCCGGACCCGCGCGTCGTCGAGCTGCCCATCAACGCCCCGTGGAAGCAGGTGCTCGTGCCCGCGGCGGTCGACGCGCTGTTCGTGATCTACCCCAAGCGCCAGGGCTTCGGCCTCGAGGCGGTACCCCGCGCGCTCGGCTCGTTCGAGAACCGGTGCGACCTGCCCGCCGCGTGGGGAGGGCTCGAAGGCACCGACCTCGTCGCGGCGACCGGCGTCGAGGACGCGCTCTTCTGTCACGCCAAGCGATTCCTCGCCGTCGCCCGGACCCATGCGGGCATCACGCGGCTCGCCGAGCTCGCTCTCGCCGAAAGCTGATCCGCGCCACCCGGGCGGCGCTTGCTACTCCGGGGGCACGTTGGTGACGACGCCCAGGCCCGTATAACGGTGGTTGTGGCGCCGGCAGGCAGCCGGGAAGGAGAGCTGGACGAGGTCTCGGTGAACACCGTTGTAGCTCGCGAAGATCGTCACCTCGCCGGAGGTCCCGACCGCGCACTCCGGGTCCGTGCTGCTCTTCACGCGGACGTCGATCTTCATCACGTTGCCCGGGACGCCCAGGAGGACGGCGCCATGGACCGCGCTGACCAAATGGTGATCGACCGAGAGGATGATCTGGCGGTCCGGAGCGCCCCGCACGCGGTCGACCTGGCAGATGACGCCCGAGACCGTATGAGCGGACAGACTTATGTTCCCGTGGCCGTGGGCGTAGGTTCCGGTGGCGCCCGTGATCTGCTCGCCGACGTGGAATCCCCAGGGGGGGCTGTTGACCGTAGGGATCGAGCAGTAGGCGGGTGG
>DATCEM010000534.1:0-4130 GCA_036510175.1 Solirubrobacteraceae bacterium
GACGCCCGCCTGCACGGCGTGATCTGGGGGGCGGTAGCCGCCGCGACGTTGTTCGCCTCGGCGCCCGTCGGGGTTCTCGTCCTCACCGCGGTGGCGATCTCCACCCTCGGGAGGAGCCTGGCGCGGCTGCCCCAGCCGCACTCGCCAGGGCAGTTCCTCCGTTCGCCCCTGCCGTGGATCCTCCTGACCATCTGCCTGCTCGTCGGGCTCGCCGACAGCGCCACCCCACCCGTGTCCTTCCCGCAGGTGCTCCTCAGCACCCCCACCGGGACCCGCACCGGCGGATACCTGACACGGACGAGCGCCGGCGTCTACGTGGTCACGTGCACCGCCCTCGCCGACGCCACCTCGACCAACGAGCGCCTCGATCTCGTGCCCGCCCGCGACGTCAGCGACGTGCGCGTCGGTGGCCACGACGACTTCCTCGACTCCGGCGACCGGCCCTCGATCGCCACCCTCGCGCTCGAGGCGCTCGGCGTCGGAGGCCACGCGCCGACGCTGTTCAGCGCCGACCTGCGCGCGGCCCAGCCCACCTGTGCGGGCGGGGGCCCGAGCTCTCTGACCACGGGCTCCGAGGACCCCGCGCTCGGCACCGGGGTCATCGCCGGGCCGGCCCCCGCAGGCGGACAAGCGCACGACGGCGAGCCGCCGGTGCAGGACACCTCGCCGGCGAAGATCGCTGCGCTCGCGCGCCGCTTCCAGCCGACGCTGCTCGTCACCGTGGCCGATCGCAACTGGCCGGTCTCGGTGAACGCGATCCTCGACGAGCGCGGGCCGGACGGCCAGCCGGTGTGTCTGGTCCAGCAGCGCACCGCGCAGCCCGTGTGCCCGCCGACCGCTGCGAGCCTCGGCGCACCGGGAGCCGTGCCCTCGGACTACCTCCAGCTCCCGGTCGGACTCGGGAGCGGCCGGGGGCCCGACGGTCAGTTCCAGGCGTTCCTCAGGGGCCAGTACATATCCTCGGGCCCGCTCCACCACTGGCTCGCCGACCCCGGCGTGCTCGATCCCTGGTACTCGGCACAGATCTACTTCTACTACGCGGGTCCGCTCAGCGCCTCGAAGTTCCCCAGTAAGGCGCGCGATCCGAACGTACCCTCGGGCCTCATCGGCCTCGAGTACTGGTTCTACTACCCGTTCAACTACTACCCCCTGGTGGTCGACGGCGACCTGATGAACGAGGCCCCGCTCGCCGGTGACCACGCCAACGTCGATCTGCACCAGGGGGACTGGGAGCACGTCGATGTGCTCCTCGACCCGCGCACCATGACACCGGCGTGGCTGTACATGGCGCGCCACAGCTACGAAGGTCAGTTCGTCCCCTGGAGCAGCCCGTCGCTGAGCTTCGATCACGGCCACCCGATCGTTCAGGCCGCGTTCGGCGGCCACCCCACCTATCTTCCGGGATGCGGCTCGCGCCCCCGCAAGGCGACCTACTACCTCTCGAGCGACTGGCTGTCCTGCGGTTCGGGCCGCTTCGCCTTCCGTGCGGCGACGACGCCGCTCGTCGATATCGCCCAGACGCCCTGGGCGTGCTGGCCCGGGCACTTCGGTGAGGCGTCGACCAAGCTCGAGGTCAATGCCGCCAACCAGCCCGAGAACGTCACCGACAGCATCAAGCACTTCGTCTTCGTCGCCGGGCCGAACTCGCCGCTCACCCAGGCCGAGAACACCGGGGTGTGCAAGGGCCAGGGCAACCCGAAGGCGGCCGAGCTCGCGGGCGCCGGCTCGGCCAAGCCGCCCTCACCCTGAGCGGCCCTCAGCGCTCGTGCCGAGGCCCGCGCAGCCTGGGCGGACGCGCGTGGTCGAGCCGCCGGCGAGGAGGGGCGGGCGGTGGTGGGACGCGGCGGAGCTCCTTCTCCCGGTCCCGATCCTCGCTCAGACCGACCTCCATGAACACCAGTCCGGTGAGGATCACGAGCCCCGAGCCGATCAGCGCCATCGCGAGAATCTGCCCCGTCACCCCACCGACCGTGGCCGCGCAACCCGTGCCGATCACCACGAGAACGACTGCCGACCCGTAGGCGATGAACCTTCCGCGCTTGCTCACGACCTAAGCGTAGTACGCGCGCGAACCCGGTCGGGACCGAGCCGCCGGCGGCGGCGGCCCAGCGCACAGTGTCGGCGGGGGCAGCGCCCCCTACACTGGACGCCTTCATGCCCGGAATCGTCATCGTCGGCGCCCAATGGGGCGACGAGGGAAAAGGAAAGATCACCGACATGCTCGCCGAGCGCGCGGACTCCATCGTACGCTTTCAAGGCGGGAATAACGCCGGTCACACGATCGTCCGCGACGGTCAGACCTACAAGCTGCATCTGATGCCCTCGGGCATCCTCCACCCGGGCAAGCTGTGCGTGATCGGCAATGGCGTGGTCATCGACCCGAAGGTCCTCACCGACGAGCTCGATGAACTGCGGCGGCGGCGGATCGACACCCGAGGGCTGCGCATCTCGGCCAACGCGCACATGATCATGCCGTACCACATGATGCTCGACCACGCGGGCGAGGCCCGGCTGGGCAAGCTCCAGATCGGCACCACGCGGCGGGGGATCGGACCGTGCTACGAGGACAAGGCGGCGCGGCTGGGAATCCGCGTTCAGGACCTGCTCGACGAGAAGATCCTCAAGAAGAAGATCGTCGTCGCCCTCGAGCCCAAGCGCCTCTCGCTGCGCCCCTTCGCCAAGGACCCACAACTCGATCTGCAGACCATGACCGAGGAGTACCTGTCCTACGGCCATCGGATCGAGCCCTACGTGGCCGACACGAGCCGGCTCGTGTGCCAGCGCCTCGACGAGGGCGCCGTCGTCCTCTTCGAAGGGGCTCAGGGAGCCCTTCTCGACGTCGACCACGGCACCTACCCCTTCGTCACCTCCTCGAACCCGATCGCCGGCGCTGCCTGCGTCGGTGCCGGGGTCGGACCCAAGGACATCGACGAGGTCTGGGGGGTGACCAAGGCCTACAGCACACGCGTGGGTGCGGGCCCGTTCCCGACCGAGCTCGACGGCGAGATGGCAGAGCTCCTGCGCGACCGCGGCGGCGAGTATGGGACCACGACCGGACGACCGCGGCGAACCGGCTGGATCGACCTCGTCGCCCTGCGCTATGCCGCCCGCCTCAACTCGCTCACCGCCCTCGCCGTGACCAAGCTCGACGTCCTCTCCGGCATTCCCGAGATCCAGGTGTGCACGCGCTATCGCGGCGCCGAGGGTGCCGAGTTCACCCACTTCCCCTACCACCAGACGGTGCTCCACCACGCGACCGGCGAGTACGAGTCGCTTCCCGGCTGGACCGAGGACCTCAGCGAGTGCCGCACCGAGGAGGACCTCCCCGACGAGGCGCGCGACTACCTCCAGTTCATCGGCGACTTCATCGGCGTCCCCATCGCCGTGATCGGGGTCGGGCCGAGTCGCGATCAGGTGATCTGGACGCAGGCCAGCCAGGGCATGGCGGGCGGCGCGGCCGCCGCCGCGTCCTAGCCGGCGGCCTCAGCGCCAGCGGTCGATCAGGTCGGCCTCGGGCACTTCGCGTACCACCCGGGCGGGGACGCCCATGACCACCGCCCGGGCGGGGACGTCGGCGCTGACCAGCGCGCCGGCCGCGACGAACGCCTCCTCGCCGATCTCGACGCCGGGAACGAGGACGGCGCCACCGCCGATCCGGCAGGCGCGGCGGAGGACGGGCCCGCGCAGCGGCTGGCGGTGGTCGTGGCGCCCCATGGTGTCGTCGTTGGTGGTGACCACACCGGGACCGAGAAACACGTCGTCCTCGACGACGCTCAGCGCGGTCACGTACACGTCGGTCTGGATGCTCACGCGCGCCCCCACCTGGGCCCCGTACTCGACCGCGGAGCCGCGCCCGAGCACCGTGCCCTCGCCGATCGTCGCGCGCTCGCGGACCTGCGTCTGGTCGCCGATGATCGCGCCGGCTCCCACGCGCGCGCCGGCGTACAGGACCGCGCCGCAGCAGATCGTCGCCCCGCGCCCGATCACCAGCGCGCCGGGAGGGTCAGCGGCGGCCGAGGAACCACGCCGCAGCCGCGGGCGCTTCCCGAGCACGGCGCCGTCCTCGATGACGACGTCCTCGCCGATCTCGGTGCCGCCGTGGATCACCGCATGCGCGCCGATCTCGGTGC
>DATCEM010000535.1:0-7238 GCA_036510175.1 Solirubrobacteraceae bacterium
GAGGTGGCGCGCTTCATGGTCGGCCCCCGGCGGACGTGCAAGATTGTCGATACCGGCGTGCGCAAGCCGCTCGATTTGCGCATCCACGTCCCCGTCGAGTCGATGGTCGAGCCCGACACCACGCCTTCGCCCGACCTCGACCCGCTCCTCGGGGGCACCGAGGCCACACGGCGCTCGATCTGGCCCGCGATCTACCCCGAGCTCCTCGAGCTCGTCCGCGCCCACCGCTCGACCATCCTCTTCGTCAATGCCCGTCGCGGTGCCGAGCGGCTCGCCCTGCGCCTGAACGAGATGGCGGGCGAGGAGATCGCTCGCGCCCACCATGGCTCACTCGCGCGCGAGGAGCGCGTCGTCGTCGAGGAGATGCTCAAGGCCGGCGAGCTCCCGTGCCTGGTCGCGACCTCGTCGCTCGAGCTCGGCATCGACATGGGCGCCGTCGACCTGGTGATCCAGGTCGAGTCGCCGAAGTCGGTCGCCCGGGGGCTGCAGCGGATCGGCCGCGCAGGGCACTCGGTCGGCGACGTGAGCCGAGGGCGCATCTTCCCCAAGTTCCGCGCCGATCTGCTCGAGTGCACGGTGATCGCCCGCCGGATGCGCGAGGGCGCGATCGAGACGACGGTGGTCCCGCGCAACCCGCTCGACGTGCTCGCCCAGCAGGTGGTGGCAATCGCCGCGGCGAGCGAGGAGCCGATCGCCGTCGACGAGCTGTACGCGCTCGTCACCGCGACCCACACCTTCTCCGATCTCCCCCGCACCCAGCTCGAGAACGTCCTCGACATGCTCGACGGACGCTATCCCTCGAGCGAGTTCGCCGAGCTCCGTCCCCGGATCATCTGGGACCGGATCGCCGGAACCCTGCGGGCGCGCCCCGGCGCTCGCCAGCTCGCGGTGACCAACGCCGGCACGATCCCCGACCGGGGCCTGTACGCGGTGACGCTCCCCGACGGGCGCCGGGTGGGCGAGCTCGACGAGGAGATGGTCTACGAGGCCCGGCCCGGGCAGACCTTCCTCCTCGGCGCGAGCACCTGGCGGATCGAGGAGATCGGCCGCGACCGGGTGATCGTCACTCCGGCCCCCGGGCTCCCGGGAGCCGTCCCGTTCTGGAAGGGCGACGGGGTCGGGCGCCCGCGCGAGCTCGGCGAGGCGATCGGCGCGTTCTCACGCTGGGCCGTCGACCGGACCCCCGAGCAGCTCGAGGCCGAATACGATCTCGACCCGCGGGCGGCGCGCAACCTGGTCGAGTACCTGCGCGAGCAGCAGACGGCCACGCGGGTCGTGCCCTCCGACCGGACGATCGTCGTCGAGCGCTTCCGTGACGAGATCGGCGACTGGCGGCTCTGCGTGCTCTCGCCCTTCGGCGGTCGCGTCCACGCCGCCTGGGGGCTCGCCCTGGGCGCAAAGATCCGCGATGAGCTCGGACTCGAGGCCGATGCGATCTGGTCCGACGACGGAATCATCATCCACCTCCCCGACGCCGACGAGCCGCCGGGCGCCGAGCTCGTGCTCATCGATCCCGACGAGGTCGAGGACCGGGTGGTGGCGGAGCTCTCCTCCTCGGCCCTGTTCGGCGCCCGCTTCCGCGAGAACGCCGCCCGCGCCCTGCTCATCCCCCGCGCGCGCCCGGGCAAGCGCACACCGCTTTGGCAGCAGCGGCTCAAGGCGCAATCGCTGCTCGAGGTGGCGCGGGGGCACGGCGAGTTTCCCATCATCCTCGAGACCTTCCGCGAGTGTCTGCGCGACGTCCTCGACCTGCCGGGGCTTACTGAGCTCCTGACCAAGCTCCACCGGCGCGAGCTCTCGCTGGTCGAGATCGAGACCCCGACGGCGTCGCCCTTCGCCTCCTCGCTCCTCTTCGACTATGTCGCCACCTACATGTACGAGGGCGACACCCCGAACGCCGAGCGCCGCGCGGCGGCCCTGTCGCTCGACCGGGACCTGCTGCGCGAGCTCCTGGGTCAGGAAGAGCTCCGCGACCTCATCGACCCCGACGCCCTCGCCCAGGTCGAGGACGACCTCCAGCACATTTCCGAGCGCGCGCAGGCGGCGAACCGGGATGGCCTCCACGACGTCCTGCGCCGCGTCGGCGATCTGACAGCGGCGGCGGCCGGCGCGCGCGTGCTCGCCGGGATGGACGCCGGCCGGATGCTCGAAGATCTCGGGGCCGAGCGCCGCGCGGTCAAGGTCAGGCTGCGCGGGGAGGAGCGCTGGATCGACGCCGCCGACGCCGGGCTCTACCGCGACGCCCTCGGCGTGGCGCCCCCGGGCGGCCTGCCGGCGGCGTTCCTCGAGGACGTGCCCGGGGCGCTCCGCCGCGTGCTCGCGCGCTACGCCGCCACGCACGGCCCGTTCACCACGGCCGACCTGCTCGCGCGCTACGGGATTGACTGCTCTGCCGCCCTGCGCGAGCTCGAGCGCGCCGGCCGGCTCGTGCGCGGCGAGCTCCGGCCCGGCGGCTCGGAGCGCGAGTGGTGCGACACCGAGGTGCTGCGGCGGATCCGGCGGGCGTCCCTGGCCGTCCTGCGCCGCGAGATCGAACCCGCCGATCAGCGCGAGCTCGCACGCTTCCTCCCCGCCTGGCAGGGGATCGACCGCCACTCCGCGAGCGGAGCGGGGATCGACCGCCTGCGTGAGGCGCTCGTGTCGCTCCAGGGGCTCGCCTTGCCCGCCGCCACCTGGGAGCACGACGTGCTCCCCCGCCGGCTCGGCGCCTACTCGCCCACGTGGATCGATCAGCTCTGCGCGAGCGGCGAGCTCGTGTGGATCGGGGCGGGAGCGCTCGGGCGCGGGTCGGGACGCGTCACGCTCTACTTCCGCGACGACGTGGCGCTCATCGATCCGCCGGGGAGGACACCGCCGGCGCCCCAGTCGCCCGAGCACGAAGCCGTTCGCGCTCGCCTCGCCGCCGGAGCGTGCTTCTTCACCGACCTTCTCGTCGACGTCGAGCTCTCGCCCGAGGTGCTCCAGGAGGCGTTGTGGGACCTCGCGTGGGCGGGCGAGACGACCAACGACGCCTTCGCGCCGCTGCGCGCGCCGAGACTCGCCCTCGCGCGCGCCCAGGCGCAGGGCCGAGCGCGCGCCGGTCGGGGGGCCGGCAGGTTCGCGGCCCGGAGGCGCTCGGGCGCCGCGGCTCAGGTCCAGGGACGCTGGTCGCTGACCGCTCCCCTGCTCGGCGATCGCGCCGAGGTGTCCACGGCGAGCGCCCGGCGCCGAGCGCTGGCCGAGCTCCTGCTCGAGCGCTACGGCATCCTCACCCGCGAGCAGGTGCGCGCCGAGGGCGTTCCCGGTGGCTTCTCGAGCATCTACCCCGAGCTCTCGCAGCTCGAGACGCTGGGGATCGCGCGACGTGGCTACTTCGTCCAGGGGCTCGGCGGCGCTCAGTTCGCGCTCCCCGGTGCCGTCGAGCGCCTGCGCTCCCAGCCTCCCGGCGACTCCGAGGCCCCGCTCGTGCTCGCCGCCGTCGACCCCGCGCAACCGTACGGCGCCGCCCTGGCGTGGCCCAAACGCGGCAGCGAGGAGTCGGGGCGGCGCGGGCCGGCGCGGGTGGCGGGCGCCTACGTCGTTCTCTGCGGCGGCGAGCCCGTCCTCTACCTCGAGCGCGGGGGCAAGGGCCTGCTCACCCTCGTGGCCGCCGAGGACGCGCGCATCGAGCCGGCGCTGGCGGCGCTCGCCGACCACGTTCGCCGCGGTCTGGTAAAGCGGATCGCTCTAGAGCACGTCGACCGAGAGCCCGCGCTGGGCTCGCCGCTCGGGCCGGCCCTGATCGCGCTCGGCTTCCGCGAAGGACCCCGGAAGCTCACGCTGAGCGCGTGATCAGCGGGTGCCTGAAGGCGACACGATCCGCTGGGCGGCGAACCGGATCCGGCCGGTGCTCGAAGGCCGGGTTCCCGAGTCGATCCGCACGCCGCAGCCACGACACGCCCTCGACCGCTGGCCGCAGCGCCTCGCCGGGAGGGCGGTGACGCGCGTCGAGCCCTACGGGAAGCATCTCTTCCTGCGCTTCGAGGGAGGACTGGCGATCCATTCTCACCTGCGGATGACCGGCGCCTGGGGCGTCTATGCGGCGGGACGGCGCTGGCGTCGCTCGAGCCGCCGCGCCTGGCTCGTGCTCCAGGCGCAGGGGCGGGACATCGTCCAGTTCGACGGCCCGGTACTCGAGCTCATGACCGAGGGGCGTACGCGCTTCGATCAGCGGCTCGCCGCCCTCGGCCCCGACATCCTCGCCGACGAGCTCGACACCGAGAAGTTCCTGCGACGGCTGCGCGCGGACGACCCTACGCGCGGGATCGGCGACGCCCTCCTCGATCAGCGGACGGTCGCCGGGATCGGCAACATGTGGAAATCGGAGGCGTGCTGGGAGGCGGCCATCGATCCGTGGCGCGCGGTGGCGAGCGTCGCGGACGCCGAGGCGACGACGATTCTCGAGCGGGTGCGGCCGCGGATGCAGCGCTCGGGCGAGCTCGGCCCCCGGGCGATCGAGCGCCGGATCTACGATCGCGCCGGCCAGCCGTGCCCCCGCTGCGGCGCGGCGGTGCGGGCGCGAGGGCAGGGGGACGAGAACCGCACGACCTTCTGGTGCCCGGCATGCCAGCGATGACGCGGCCCGACCGCATGCGGCGCGTCGGACATAAGGGCGCCGACCTCATCGCCCCCGGCAACACCTTCGCGAGCTTCGACGCCGGCGCGGCCGCCGGGGTCGACATGATCGAGTTCGACGTCCTGCCCGAGCCGGGCACCGGCCGCCTCGTCCTCGCCCACGACTATGCCGACGCTGCGGGGCGGGAGCCGCATGGGCTGGAGGAGGGACTTGCCTACCTGGCCGGCGACTCGTTTGCGGGGATCGACTTCGACGTCGACCTCAAGGGCCCGGGCTACGAGCTCGCGGTGGTCGAGGCCCTGCGGGCGCACGAGCTTCTGGCCCGGACACTGATCTCGACCCAGTACCGGGGGAGCCTCGCCATGATCCGTGCCCATGACCCGAAGGTGAGGCTCGGGTGGTCGGTTCCCAAGCTCAAGCGCGACCCGTTCCGCTCGCCGGCCTCCGCGCTCCTCGCGGGCGTCGGCCTACCGCTGCTTCGCGCTGTGCTTCCGGGACTCGCGGCGGCCGCGATCCGTGGGGGGCGCTGCGATGCCCTGATGGCGCAGTGGCGCCTGGTCACGCCTCGGCTCGTGCGCAGCGTGCGCGCGTCCGGGGGCGAGCTCTACGTGTGGACCGTCGACGAGCTGCCGCGACTGCGGGCGCTCGAGGCGCTCGGTGTCACCGGGGTGATCACCAACGACCCCAGGCTGTTCACCGCGCTGACCTGAGCTCCATCGCGGCACAGCGCGTCAACGGTCGCTCCAGCGCGGCGAGCATGAACGCACGAAGCTCCCGTTTCGCGCTTGTGCAGCCGAGAGTTGGACGGACCGCTCGGTCCGTCACCCGGGTGGCGTTGTAGGTCTGCGCGGTTACGCTGATGTGACTGGCCCCGACCTTCGTCCCCTTGGCGGCGGTCAGAACCCTCCCGCCACAGTGCTCGACCAGGCCGGACCGCGCCGCGGCCGCCGAGGTGACGAGTAGGAGGGCGCCGACCAGACAGACCGACCCGATCCACGAACGTGCGATTTTCACTGCGGGGAAACCTACCCAGGTCACAGATCCTGCGAACGCACCAACGCGCTTCGGCCTAGAGTCGGAGCTCGCCGAGC
The DNA here is from genome assembly GCA_036510175.1 of Solirubrobacteraceae bacterium. Lineage (GTDB taxonomy): Bacteria > Actinomycetota > Thermoleophilia > Solirubrobacterales > Solirubrobacteraceae > Palsa-465. The sequence goes on from DATCEM010000535.1 coordinate 5,686, forward strand.
GTCGGGCGGCGTCACAGCCGATGACGGACTCGCGCAGGGAGTAGAGTCGGCGATAGAGGGCATAGCTGTGCGGTCGGTCCGCTGGGGACCGGCAACACGATCTGACTTCCGAAGTTTCCTGCATGCAGGGTGATCCGGAGGTCGACGTGCCCCACGTACGCACGCTTTTCACAGTTTTTCACGCACATCGCGCTCGGACCAGGCGCGCTGCCTTAGGGCCTCAGGTCGGGAAGCGGCAACAGCATGCCTGACCGTGCGCCCGAGGACGGGCTTGATCAGACCAATTCTGACACTGACCAGACGCTCTCTGACACTGACCAGACGAGCTCTGACACTGACCAGACGAGCTCTGACAGCGACCAGGCGAGCGCAGAGAGCGACCAGAAGAGCGCAGACTGCGACCAGGTCGCTGCCGACCGCGACCAGGCGGCGAGTGATGGCGACCTCGGAGCCGCCGCGGATTCGCGTGAGCATCAGATCACCCATGACATCCGTGAGCGGACTACCCAACGGCGCGAGCGGACCGGCCGAGCGCGTCTGGATGTCGCCAGCGATCGCGACGCCGTCGCGCAGGCGCGCGATCTCGCGGCGCTCGCGCGCGATCAGGCCGCCGCTGCGCGCGATCTGGCGATGGCGCAGCGCGACGCGGAGTTTCAGCAAGCCGGGGCCCGGGCCGACTTTGGTATGGAGATCGTCGTGCGTGCCGCCGAGCACCGCCAGCGCGCTGCGGAGTATCGAGCGCTCGCGGCCGAGCATCGCGCGCTGGCCGCTGAGGACCGTCGCGCATCGGCACATGACCGCGAACAAGCCGCCGAGGAGCGCCGGCGCGCCCTCGCGGATCGAGAGATTTTCGCGGCCGAGCAGGCGATCACCGAACCCGCCCCGCGGCGGGCCGCAAGCACGCTCTGACTCTTCGCTTGCGGGAACCGCGAGACCCAGCGATGGGCTGGACCTTCGCCATCTGGACCGAATGGGAGGAACAAATGACCATTGCCGACAAGGCTCGCAAGATCCCCGGGGTTGTCGCTGCCGAGGCCGCCCTGAACGGCGCGCTCGCGTCCGAGCACGACCTGCCGATCGTCGATTACGACAAGCAGACAGCACCGGAGATCGCCATGAAGCTCGAGGGCTTCAGTCAGCGTGACCTGCGGAGGATCGGCGCCTACGAGGGCAGGCGCAAGAACCGCGGGACGATCACCGACAGGATCGCCAAGCTGACCGCCGAGGAGCCCTGGGCAGGCTACGACGAACAGAACGTCCGCGAGATCACCGCCCGTCTCGCCGGTCGCAGCGTCCATACCACGAGCAAGGTGCGCACCTACGAGCTCGCTCACAAGGACCGCGCCGGCGTCCTCGACGCCGCGGTGCGTCACACAGTCAGCTAACCCGCGTCAGCCCGTTTCTGTGGTCGGCGGGGGCCGTTCAGGCGCCTGCCGAGGGGAGCATCCAGACAACGAGCGCGATGTACTGTGCTGCGGCCGCGGCGATCACGAGCGCATGAAAGATCTCGTGGAAGCCGAACGTACGGGGCCACGGGTCTGGCCGCTGCCGTG
>DATCEM010000536.1:0-5995 GCA_036510175.1 Solirubrobacteraceae bacterium
GGCCTCATCGCCGAGGGCCAGGCCATCGTCCGGCGGTGCCTGCGCCGCAACGAGCCGGGCCCGTACCAGCTCCAGGCGGCGATCAACGCCGTCCACAGCGACGCGCCGACCGCGGCGGCCACCGACTGGCGGCAGATCCTCCGGCTCTACGACCAGCTCATGGCGCTCGCGCCGAGCCCGGTGGTGGCGCTCAACCGCGCCGTCGCCCTCGCCGAGGTCGAGGGGGCCGACGCGGCCCTCACCCTCGTCGACGACCTCGATCTCGGCGATTACCACGTCTTCCACGCGGTCCGGGCAGACCTCCTGCGGCGCCTGCGACGTGAGCGGGAGGCGGCGGACGCGTACGAGGCGGCGATCGCGTTGACCGAGAACGCCAGGCAGCGCGACCTCCTGTGCCTGCGCCGGCATGAGATGCTGCCGGGGTGAGCACCGACCCCTACGCCTCTCTCCGCACAGAGCTCGCGGAGCTCGCCCCGCGGAGCGGAGTTCTCGATGCGCACACCCATCTGGGTGCTGACGAGGACGGTCGCTCGCTCGACCCCGCCGCCCTCGTGGCGGCCCTCGACGAGGTCGACCGCAGCGCCCGCGCCGTCGTGTTCCCCTTCCACGATCCCGACCGCCATCCCGCCTACCGGGTGCCCAACGATCGCGTGCTCCAGTGGAGCGAGGACGGCGACGGGCGATTTATCCCCTACTGCCGGCTGAACCCCGAGGAGGATCCCGCCACCGAAGCCGAGCGCTGCCTGGCCAAGGGTGCCCGCGGCATCAAGCTCCACCCCCGCGCGCAGGAGTTCGGCTTCTCCCATCCGGCGGCGCCGGCGATCTTCTCGGTGGCGCGCGACGCCGGCGTCCCCATCCTCATCCACGCCGGGCGCGGGATGGCGACGATGGCCTCGCTCGTCGACCTCGCACTCGAGTTCCCCGAAGTTCCGCTCGTCCTCGCGCACGCGGGAATCGCCGACCAGGGCATTTTCGCGACCGGCCTCGCCGACCACCCCTGCGTCCTCTACGACACGAGCTGCTTCGGGCCCCAGGACGTCGTCGAGCTCTTCGCGCGCGTGCCCGCGGAGCGAATCGTCTTCGCCTCCGACGTCCCCTACGGCCGGCCCACCGGTGGGCTGTTCCTGGCGATGCGCGCCGCTGCGCACGCCGGGCTTGACGCCGGCGAGCGGGCGCTCGTCGCGGGTGGGACGATGACGGCCGTGCTCGACGGCGACGGGCCGCCCGCGGCACGGCCGCCTCGCCTTGACCGCATCCGGCCGGCGAGCGGATCGCTAACCCGTGCCGCCGCTTATCTGCTCATGGGCTTCGGCGCGATGATCTCCACGCCGCCACCGGAGCCGACCCGCGCGCTTCCCTGGGTCTCGCTCGCCCGCGCCGTGTGCCGCGACCCGGACCCCGGCCCCGTCGGTCCCGCGCTCGAGCGGGTCGACGCCCTGCTCGCGGCCGCCGAGCAGCTCATCGCCACGCGGGCCGAGGACCCGCGTCCCGCCATCGGACTGATCCACGGCGCCGCGACGATCGCCGCGACCGAGCCCCTGCCCGCCTGAGCGCTACGGGATCCGGAGCCCGTAGAAGCCCTGGCTCCGAGACACGCCGTGCGACGGCGTGTAGGTGACCCAGAGGCGCAGGACGATCAGGTAGCTGCGGTGGGCGAGCAGGAGCTTCCCGCGGGCGCTGGGCTTGAGGGTGAGCGAAAGGGTCTCCGCGCGCTTGGCGAATACGTGCCGCCGCCCGTACACGAACCGCTTCCGGGCCGGCCGGAGCACGGCGATGCTCGCCACGTTGTCCTTCCACGCGGATGCCAGCAGGTCGATCGCCCGCGGGAGCATAATCAGCGCCTGGCCGACGGGTGAACAATTTGAGCGGCCGTCGCGGCGGCGCTACCGTTGTACGGAACCAAGAAGCGCTCGCGTCAAAGGAGAGCAAGTGGCCAGCACGGAAGAGGCGGTCGAGACCGATATAGGCACGCTCCAGGACCTGGCCCGGCGCCACCTGTGGATGCACTTCACCCGCATGTCGGCTTACGCCGACCACGACATCCCGGTGATCGTGCGTGGCGAAGGATGCTACGTCTACGACGAGCGCGGCAAGCGCTATCTCGATGGGCTCTCGGCGCTCTTCTGCGTGAACATCGGCCACGGCCGGGCGGACATCGTCCAGGCCGGTGCCGACCAGGCCAAGGAGCTCGGGTTCTTCACGAACTGGTCATACGCGCACCCGCCGGCGATCCGGCTCGCCGCGCGCATCGCCGAGCTGGCGCCCGGGGACCTCAACCGCGTCTTCTTCACCAGCGGCGGCAGCGAGGCGGTCGAGTCGGCGATCAAGCTCGCGCGCCAGTTCTTCAAGGTCACGGGCAAGCCGAACAAGACCAAGCTCATCGCGCGCGAGGTCGCCTACCACGGCACCAGCCTCGGCGCGCTCTCGGCGACCGGGATCACCGCCCTACGTGAACCGTTCGAGCCGCTCACCCCCGGTGGCTGCCACGTCCCCAATACAAATACATATCGGCTGCCCGCCGGGATGCCCGCCAGCGACCTCGCAGACACCATCGCCCATCGGATCGAGTTCGAGGGCCCCGGCACCGTTGCCGCCGTGATCCTCGAGCCGGTCCAGAACGCCGGCGGGTGCTTCACGCCCCCCGAGGGGTACTTCCAGCGCGTGCGCGAGATCTGCGACGAGTACGACGTGCTCCTGATCTCCGACGAGGTGATCTGCGCCTGGGGCAGGCTGGGGGAGTGGTTCGGGTCCGAGCGCTACGACTACCGTCCCGACATCATCACCACGGCCAAGGGGCTGACGAGCGCGTACGCGCCGATGGGCGCCCTGATCGCCTCGGACCGCCTGGCCGAGCCCTTCATGGAAGGAAGTCAGAGCTTCATTCATGGCTTCACCTTCGCCGGGCACCCGGTCTGCGCGGCGATCGCGATGGCCAACCTCGATGCGTTCGAGGCCGAGGGGATCCTCGCGCACGTGCGCGCCAACGAGCAGGCGTTCCGCGCGATGCTCGAATCGCTGCGAGACATCCCGATCGTCGGCGACGTGCGCGGTGCCGGTTACTTCCAGGCGATCGAGCTCGTCAAGGACCAGGACACGAAGGCCTCCTTCAGCCACGAAGAGTCAGAGACCCTGCTGCGAGGATTCCTCTCGGGCGAGCTCTTCCGCCGCGGCCTGATCTGCCGCGCGGACGATCGGGGTGATCCCGTCATCCAGCTCTCGCCGCCGCTCATCGCCGGACCCGAGCAGTTCGCGGAGATCGAGGCAGTGCTGCGTCCGGTGCTCACGGAGGCCACGGCTCGGATGCTTCGAGCCTGACGTGAAGGTCGGGGTCCCCACCGAGGTCAAGGTCGACGAGTATCGGGTGGCCCTGACCCCCGCGGGGGTCCGGGAGCTGGCCGACGCCGGCCACGAGGTGCTCGTCCAGAGCGGCGCCGGCGTGGGATCGGCGATTGACGACGAGCGCTACGTCGAGCAGGGCGCGCGGATCGTGCCGGGCGCCGAGAGCCTCTTCGCCGAGGCCGAGCTCATCGTCAAGGTCAAGGAGCCCCAGGCCGAAGAGGTCGGGCTCCTCGAGCCCCGGCACACGCTGTTCACCTATCTCCATCTCGCGGCCAACGCTTCGCTCACGCGGGGCCTGATGGCCTCGGGGGCGACCTGCGTGGCCTACGAGACCGTCGAGGACTCACGGGGGCGGCTCCCCCTGCTCGCCCCGATGTCCGAGGTGGCGGGCAAGATCGCCACCCAGGCTGGCGCCTTCATGCTCGAGAAGCCGCTCGGCGGCCGCGGCATCCTCCTTGGGGGTGTCCCCGGAGTGGCGGCCGCGAGCGTGATGATCATCGGCGGCGGCGTCGTCGGGATGAACGCGGCCTTCATCGCCCTCGGGATGGAGGCCACCGTGTACGTGTTCGATCGCAGCATCGATCGCCTGCGCGAGCTCGACATCGCCTTCGGCGGCCGGGCCGACACCTGCTTCGCCACCACGCTGGGAATCGAGCAGCGGCTGCCCGACATCGACCTGGTGATCGGCGCCGTCCTCGTCCACGGCGCGCTCGCCCCGCGCGTGATCACCCGCGCCCAGCTCGGCCTGATGAAGCCCGGCGCGGTCCTCGTCGACGTCTCGATCGACCAGGGCGGCTGCTTCGAGACCTCGCGCCCGACGACGCACTCCAATCCCACCTACGAGGTCGACGGGATCACTCACTACTGCGTGACCAACATGCCGGGCGCGGTCCCCATCACCTCGACCTACGCCCTGACCAACGCGACCATGCCCTTCGTCCTCGATATCGCAGCCCACGGCATCGCGGGCGCGATCGCCGGCCATCCCGGGCTGCGTCTCGGGGTCAACATCGTTGCCGGTCAGGTCACCTACGCCCCCGTCGCCGAAGCGGTCGGCGAGCCGACGGTGGACGTCGAGCAGGCGCTGGCGAGCGTGGGGGCGGCGGGGCTCTGAGCGCGGGCGGGATTGCCGGGCGCGCGGGCCCTACATCGCGGTTCTCGTCGCCGGGCGCGCGGGCCCTACGTCGCGCCAGGATCGCCGGCGCGCCACCCCCTGCTACATTTGCCCACCTCGATGCCTACTACGAGCCAGCTCATCCGTAAGGGCCGCAAGGCGCCCAAGAAGAAGCTCGCCACCCCCGGTCTGAAGTCGGGCAAGGGTCGCAAGCAGAAGGTCGCCGCCCCTCAGCGCCGTGGCGTGTGCACTCGCGTGTACACGACGACGCCGAAGAAGCCCAACTCGGCGCTGCGCAAGGTCGCCCGCGTGAGGTTGACCAACGGTATGGAGGTTGGCGCCTACATCCCCGGCGAGGGCCACAACCTGCAGGAGCACTCGGTCGTGCTCGTGCGCGGCGGCCGCGTCAAGGATCTTCCCGGCTTCCGCTATAAGGTCATCCGTGGCACGCTCGACGCCGCCGGCGTCAGCGACCGCAAGAAGGCGCGTTCGCAGTACGGCGTGAAGGCCAAGTAGTGCCGCGTCGCGCTGCCGCTCAGCTTCGGCCCATTGAGCCAGACGCGATTCATCGCAACCGGCTCGTCCAGCAGGTCATCAACAAGGTCATGCTCGACGGTAAGAAGTCCACCGCCGAGAAGATCGTCTATGACGCGCTCGCGATCATCGCGGAGCGCTCGGGCAAGAACCCCGTCGAGCAGCTCGAGGCCGGGGTCAAGGCGCTCACGCCCGTGCTCGAGGTCCGCTCCCGCCGCGTCGGCGGCGCCACGTACCAGGTCCCCGTCGAGGTGCCGGCCCGCCGCGCCCGCACGCTCGCCGTGCGCTGGCTCGTCGGCTACGCCCGCGCACGCCGCGAGAAGACGATGGCCCAGCGGCTCGCTCACGAACTGCTCGACGCCCAACAGCAGCAGGGCGCGGCCTACAAGCGCAAGGACGACATCTACCGCATGGCCCAGGCGAACAAGGCGTTCGCCCATTACCGCTGGTAGAGGTGCGCGGGCGCTGGTGCCCGCCTGCGCTCGGTCCGCCTCAGCGCGCGAGCGCGCGAACTGAGCTCGGCAGGTCGGCGAATACCTCCGCGGCTTTCCTGGTGACCTGGCGCCACGTGTAGCGGCGCCCTTCGAAGCCGTTGCGCCTGAGCACGAAGTCCCGTTCGTGGTCCCTCTCGAGCTGGGCGGGCGTGTGGTGGCCGTCCACGCCGTCGAGCTCGACCACCACGCGCTGCTCACGCCAGACCGCGTCGACCAGGTATCCGCAGACGTAGGTGTTGACCTCGGGCGCCGGCAGCCCGGCGGTTTCACACAGCGCGAGGAACGCGCGCTCGAGCTGGCTCCGCGTCCTGGCCAGCTCCGGCTGGTGGCGCCGCAGCGCGGCACGCAGGGTCGCGCTGCCGGGCCGGCCGCGCCCCAGGGCCGCCGGCACGAGGTGGACGTCGACGAGGCGGAGATACTCAGCTTCGGCCAGCGCTCGCCGGACTCGGTCCTCGCTGTTGTCCGCGGCGAAATCCAGCAGCGTCTGGATGACCGGGGTCACTGGGAGGCGGCG
>DATCEM010000537.1:0-2085 GCA_036510175.1 Solirubrobacteraceae bacterium
TTGCGGTGCTTTTTCACTCCCCCGCTGCGCCGGCGGGATCTGACGCCGCCGCCTCGCCGGCCTCCGCGACCGGCACTGAAACGGCTTCGTCTACCCCGTCCCCTGCTTCGGCCGTGGGCGCGGCCCGATCATGCTCGTCCACGGGCGGTGCGTGCAGGAGCTCGCGGGTGACGACCTCCTCGGGGCGCGCAGAGCGACGCTCCCGAACCCGCGCCCGCTTGCCCACCCGGCTTCGCAGGTAGTAGAGCTTGGCCCGCCTCACGTCGCCGCGAGCGGCAACCTCGATCTTCTCGATCTTCGGGGAGTGGAGCGGAAACGTCCGCTCGACCCCGACCCCGAAGGACTGCTTACGGACGGTGAAGGTCTCGCGTGCGCCGTGGCCCTGACGCTTGATCACGACCCCCTCGAAGACCTGGGTCCGGCGCCGCACGCCCTCGATCACCTGAAAGTGAACGCGCAAACGATCCCCGGCATCGAAGTTGGGGACGCGGCGGAGCTGTGCGAGCTCGAGGCTTTCGATGACGGAGCTCATGGCAAGAGGTACTGGCGGTCGGGGACCGCGGGCGGCCTATGGTAGCGGACCGGTTCCGCTCGCCGTAGCGTCCCCCGGCTCGGCGCCCAAGGCGCGCGCGCGGCTCTGCTCGAGCCGCCATTCCCGGATCCGCGCGTGGTGCCCCGAGAGCAGCACGTCGGGAACGCCCCAGCCACGGTACTCGGCAGGACGCGTGTAGTGCGGATACTCGGGCGCACCATCGAGGGCGGGGCTGAAGGACTCCTCGAGCACTGAGTCCTCGTGCCCGAGCGCTCCCGGGAGCTTGCGCAGCACAGCGTCGCAGAGCACGAGCGCCGCAAGCTCGCCGCCGGCCAGCACGTAGCGGCCGATCGAGACCTGCTCGGAGGCGAAATGCTCGAGCACCCGCTCGTCGAACCCCTCGTAGCGGCCGGCGAGCAGCGTCAGCGCCGGCTCGCGTGCGAGCTCCTCGACCAGCGCATCGTCGAGCATTCGTCCACTCGGGGTCAGAGCTATCACCCTGCGCTCGTGGCGCAGCTCGGTCGGATCTCGCCCGTATCGGGCCCGGAGCGCTGCCTCGACGACGTCGACCCGCAGCACCATCCCGGCGCCACCGCCGAACGGGGTGTCGTCAACCTGACCGGCGCTGAGCGGCGTGTGATCGCGGTAATTGACGTAGCCGAGTCGGTGGCCCAGGCTCAGCACGTTGGCGACGTGCCGCTGTCCCTCGAACCAGGCGAAGGCGTCGGGGAACAGGGTGAAGACGTCGATCTCCAGCGCAGATCAGTCCTCGCCAAGGAATGCCAGGTCGATATCGATCTCCCCCCGCTCAACGTCCACCCGGCGCACGGCGTCGCGAATCAGCGGGACGAGGAGATCGCCGGCGCCGTCCTTCCGCGCCACCTCGAGCACCTCACAGGAGGGAAGCGCGAGAAGCCTCTTCACCTTCCCCACCTCGCGTGAGCCGTCGCGTACGCGGCATGCCTCGAGATCCTCCGCCCACCATTCGTCCGCTTCGAGAGCGGGCGCGGCCGCGCGCGGCGCGAAGATCTCGAGGCCCCGCAGGGCCTCGGCTGCGGTTCGGTCCTCGCAGCCCTCGATGCGGACGATGGGACGCTGGTCGGTCCCGGCGCGGCGAGCGATCCGTCTCGCTTCCCCGGCGAGGAGGATCTCCGCGCCGAGGGTGAGCAGCGAGGCGGTCGCCTCCGCCACGTAGAAGCTGCCGTCGAGTCCGTGGGGGCTGGCGATCCGGCCGGCGTGGAGCCATCCACGGGGGACCGCGGTCATCGCGAGTCGACGATATCCACCAGGACGCGACGCCGCTCGTGGGTCGCCGCGGCCTTGACCACGGCGCGCAGCGCCGCAGCGGTACGCCCCCCGCGCCCGATCACCTGACCGTAGTCGTCCTGGGCGACCGAGAGCTCGAGCACGATCGTGCCGTCGTCCTCCTCGACCTCCTCGACGTGCACCTCGTCGGGCGCCTCGACGAGCTGACGGGTCAGGTACTCGAGTAGCTCACGCATGGCGGCGTCCGCCGCGGCTAGCGGATGCCCTGCGTGTGCAGCAGCTTGCGT
>DATCEM010000538.1:0-8830 GCA_036510175.1 Solirubrobacteraceae bacterium
CCGCCCGCGACCCGCGAGGAGGCGCTGGCCGGCGCGGCCACGGAAGCTGAAGGCGCGGCCGCGACCGCCGCGGTGACCGGCGACATCATCGAGATCGTCACCCCGACGGGCGGCGAGTCCGTCACCGAGGGGACGATCCTCGAGTGGTCGGTCAAGGTCGGCAACCAGGTCAAGGATGGCGACACGGTGGTCGAGATCTCCACCGATAAGGTCGACATGGAGCTCCCCGCCCCCGCCTCGGGGACGATCACCGAGATCCTCGCCCAGGACGGCGAGACCGTCACCGTCGGCCAGGTGATCGCCCGGATGACGACCAACGTCCCTCCGGGCGCGGAGGTATCGCCGGCATCAGCACCCACCACATCGCGACCCGCCTCCGCCGGCGATAGCTCCCCGGCTTTATCGCCGGCCACGCCTGCGCCCGCATCGCCGAGCGCGCCCGCGGCCGGCGATATCGCCGCAACGCCTCTCGCCCGTCGCATAGCCACCGCCGACGGGATCGATCTCACCCGCGTCAAGGGCAGCGCCCGCGGCGGGAGGATCACCAAGTCCGACGTCGCGCAAGCGGCCAAAGCGACCTCCAACGGGAGTTCGGCCGGCGCCGCACACCCAGCGGCCGAATCGGCCAGGTCCCCGCTGAAGGGCGGTGCGGCCGCGCTCGCGCGCTACATGGACGAGAGCCGCCAGATCCCCACCGCGACCTCATTGCGCACGTTGACCGTCACCGTGCTCGACCAGCGACGGCGCCAGCTCAAGGAAGCCGGGCAGCGCGTCTCCTACACCCACCTGATCGCCTACGCGATCGCGACGGCGGCAAGCGAGCACATGCCGGTGATGGCGAACCACTTCGACTCCACCGACGGAAGGCCCTTCCGCGTCGACGACGGCGCCGTCAACCTCGGCCTCGCCGTCGATATCGAGAAGAAGGACGGCACGCGCACGCTCATGGTCCCGGTCATCCGCGATGCCGGCCGCCTGGACTTCGGCTCCTTCCTCGACGCCTATAACGCGCTCGTCGAGAAGGCCCGCACGAACACGCTGACCGTCGATGACCTGACCGGCGCCAACCTGACGTTGACCAACCCCGGCGGCCTGGGGACGGTCGCGTCCGTCCCGCGCCTGATGGTCGGCCAGGGCACGATCCTCGCTACGGGTCAGGTCGCCTACCCGGTCGGCCTCGGCAGTGTCGGCGCGATGATCGGCGCTGAGAAGGTCATGACCATGACCTCGACCTACGACCACCGGATCATCCAGGGCGCCGAGTCCGGCCGCTTCCTCGGACTCATCGAGTCCTACCTTCAGGGTGAGGAGAGCTTCTACGAGCGGGTCTTCGGCGACCTCGGCGTCGGCCTCCCCGCACTCCCGCCCCCACCCGCTCCCGCGGCCGCGGCGGCTGCCATGAACGCGCCCACGAGTTCGCCGCCAGGCGAACTCGCAAGCGACAACGAAGCGGTCGCCGTCGCCGTCGCCCCCGACGAGGAGCTCCTGCGCGCGGTCCAGGCGGCGACCTCGCTGCTCAAGGCGCACCGGACCCACGGCCACCTGGCCGCCCAGCTCGACCCACTCGGTTCGGCTCCCGAGGGGGACCCGGCGCTCGATCCCGAGCAGCTCGACCTGACCCCCGAGCTGATGACGAAGATCCCCGCCCACATCCTGCGCATGTATGTCCCCGGCGCCACTCTCGCCGACGCCCTGCCGCACCTTCGCGAGACGTACTGCGGGCCGATCGCCTACGAGATCGAGCACATCGCCTCCCACGAGCAGCGGCTGTGGCTGCGCGAGCGAATCGAGTCGGGCGAGTTCCGCGCGCCGCTGCGGACCGAGGAGCAGAAGGCGCTCCTGCGGCGCCTCACACAGGTCGACGCCCTCGAGCGCTTCATGCACAAGGCCTACCTCGGCCAGAAGCAGTTCTCGATCGAGGGACTCGACATGACCGTGCCCATGCTCGACGAGACGATCCAGCTCTCGGCCTCCCGAGGCGCACGCGAGGTGGTGATCGGGATGTCGCACCGAGGCCGCCTGAACGTGCTCGCCCACAACCTCGGTCGCCGCTACGACACGATCTTCGCCGAGTTCGAGGGCTCATCGACCCTCGATCCGATCACCACGATCCCCCAGGGCGGAACGGGCGACGTCAAGTACCACCACGGCGCCCAGGGCTCCTACCAGCTCCAGAACGATGAATCGGTGCTCGTCCGGCTCGAGTCCAACCCCAGCCACCTCGAGTTCGTCGCGCCGGTCGCCGCGGGCGCCACCCGCGCGGCGCAGACGACCCGCCAGGGACCCCACGCCCACCTCGACACCAATGCCGCCGTCAACGTGATCCTCCACGGAGACGCGGCCTTCCCCGGCCAGGGCATCGTCGCCGAGACCTTCAACCTCCAGGGGCTCGACGGCTACACGGTCGGCGGGACCATCCACCTGATCCAGAACAACCAGGTCGGCTTCACCACCGATCCCGACGACGCCCGCTCGACCCGCTGGGCTTCTGACCTGGCCAAGGGCTACGACGTCCCCATCATCCACGTCAACGCCGACAACGTCGCCGCCTGCATCTCCGCCATCCGCCTGGCCTTCGAGTTCCGTCAGCGCTTCGGTCACGACGTCCTCATCGACCTCATCGGCTACCGGCGCTTCGGACACAACGAGGCCGATGAGCCCGCCTACACCCAGCCCGAGATGTACGCGCGGATCAAGAAGCACCCCCCGGTGCGCGAGCTCTACGCGCGCCAGCTCATCGACCAGGGCGTCGTCACCGAAGACGAGACCACGACGATGACCGACGAGGTCTGGGAGATCCTCACCGACGGGCACCAGAAGCTCAAGGCCCAGATCGCCGCCGCCAGGAGCCTCGAGCACCACACCGGCGAGTACCAGCTCGACCGCACGGCCTCCCCCGAGGTCAAGACCGCGGTCTCCGACGCTCGCCTGCGAGGACTCAACGAGGAGCTGCTCTCGGTGCCCGAGGGCTTCATGGTCCATCCCAAGCTCGTCAAGCAGCTCGAGCATCGCCGCGAAGCACTGGGCGCCGAAGGGGGAATCAGCTGGGCCCACGCCGAGGCGCTCGCCTTCGCCTCGCTCCTCACCGAGGGGATCCCCATCCGCCTGACCGGGCAGGACGCCGAGCGCGGGACGTTCAGCCAGCGGCACCTGGTCCTTCACGACGCCCGGACCGGCCAGGAACATTCCCCGATCCAGCACCTCCCCGGAGCGCTGGCGCCGATGGAGCTGCACAATTCCCCCCTGTCCGAGCAGGGCTGCCTCGGCTTCGAGTACGGCTACGCGCAGGAGGGGCCGGAGACCCTGGTGCTCTGGGAGGCCCAGTTCGGCGACTTCGTCAACGGCGCCGAGGTGATCATCGACCAGTTCATCACCCCCGGCCTGGCCAAGTGGGGGCAGACGTCGCGCCTCACCCTCCTGCTTCCCCACGGGTACGAGGGCTCGGGTCCCGAGCACTCCTCGGCGCGCCTGGAGCGCTGGCTCCAGCTGGCGGCCGAAGGAAACATCCGGGTGGCCAACTGCACCACGCCGGCGCAGTACTTCCATCTTCTGCGCCGTCAGGCGCGCGTGGCCAAGCAACGACCGCTGTTCCTGATGACCCCCAAGAGCCTGCTGCGCCTCCCGCAGGCGCAGAGCAGCATCGACGAGCTCTCCGGCGGGCAGTTCCGCCCCGTCCTCGCCGAGCCCGGCGTCGATCCCGAGCAGGTCACTCGCCTGGTTCTGTGCTCGGGCAAGGTCTACTACGACCTCATCGGACACGCCGCACGCGAGGACAATCCGCGGGTGGCCGTCGGCCGGATCGAGCTTCTCTACCCCTTCCCCCAAGGGGAGATTCTCTCGCTCCTCGCCCGCTACCCGAACCTCGAGGAGCTCGTGTGGGTTCAGGAGGAACCACGCAACATGGGCGCCCGCATGTACATGGCGCCGCGGGTCCTCCAGGTGATCCCCGACGAGATTCACTTCGGCTACATCGGGCGCCCCGAGCGCGCCGCGTCGGGCGAGGGCTATCCCATCGCCCACGCGAGAGAGCAGGGCCGCATCGTCTCGACCGCGCTCGACCTGAGTCAGCCGGTGTCGCAGTACCCGCGGAACCTTCCGGGCGAGCGCTAGCGCCGCCAGAGATCAGAAGGCGATCGTCGTTTTCAGGCGCTCGCACGTGGCGCGGTCCGAGGCGAGCAGGTGAAAGGGGAGGACCTGCCAACTGTTGTCGTGCATCCTGAAGAACACGATCGGTTTACCGCTGTCGATCGCCTTGCCCGGCCGGAACCCGATGTCCCCCACGTTAAGTCCGATCTCCCACGCCAGGTCGCTCTGGTGTCCGAGGTCGGTGACCGGCTGGCCGCACGCGCGAATCCGCGCTGCCCCGCCATCACGAGCGATCACCGCGTGCAGTGAATTGTCCTGGGCGGCGTAGCGGTGCGCGTCGTCGATGTTGCCGTGCAGGGTCCGAGCCTGCGTCCGAAGCGTCGGGACCAGGGCCACGCCGAGGATGGCAACGGCGAGTACCCCGACCCCGCTGGACACGCGCGCGATCCGAGGCGTGCCCGCGAGGACCCAGCCCACCCCGGCCCCCGCGAGCGCCACGAGCACCGCCGCCGGTTCGATGAGATAGCGAGACACGGCCGAGAAGCCGTGGAGGGCGAAGGCGATCTCGATCGCCACCCAGAGGAATGCCGTCCCCGCCAGCGCGAGTGCGACGCGGTCTCGCCGAGCGACGGCCAGGATCAGCGTGACGAGCACGGCCAGCCACACCGGCAGGTGGTAGAGGCCGAGAAAGCGCCCGATGACGCCGGTGAACTTGTTCCCGTGCAGAGCGTTGACGGAGTTCAGGTCGAGGTTGGCGGCGCTCAACCAGCTCTTCGAGGTCAGAGCCGGGATGCCGAACGAAAGCGCCGGGATGAGCGCGACGCCGACGAGGAGCAGTACGCGCATCGAGGGGATCGCCCGCCAGGCCCAGAGCGCGTACAGGCCCACGAAGGGCCATGCCTCCGGGCGCCCCAGTGCTGTGAGGACGAGGAGGGCGAACGCGAGCCGGGGACGCCCGGAGAGATGAGCGTCGATCACGGCGAGACAGAGCGCGACGACCAACGGGTCGGCGTTGGCGATGAGAACCAGGTGGGAGTAGCCGTCGAGGCACAGCACCCCGATCGCGGCGAACGCCGCCCCCACCACCGCCGCGTACCGGCGTCCCCGGCAGGGGGCGGCGAGCCGGTAGGCGATGTGCGCGGCGAGCACTGCGCCGCTCAGGGCTCCGGCGACGGCGACGATCATCCACAGCCACATCGCACCGCGCCCGGCGAGCGAGAAGGGCAGGGTGAAGAGGAAGGTCAGCGCCTTCCACGACGGCGCTCCGTCGGTGTTGAGACTGAGGTGAAGCGTTTGATGACCCCACACGAGCCACCCATACGGGTCATATCCGGGGCGCATCTTCGTCGCGAAGACGAACCACGTCGAGGCCAGAACGACCCCGACGGCGACGAACGGCCACATCGGCACGCGCCTACGGTTGATGGTGTCGGGCCCGGGTGCCGGTATCGGGGGCGCTGGGATCGCTTGCTGGGCCACGACGAGAGGGCCGACGCTACCAAGCCGGTTGTCAGATCAAGCTAAGGTAAACCGATGTTATTGCTCCCCGCCGACAGAGCGGCGGGCGCGCCGTGAACCCCGAACATGAGCGCCGCATACTCGACCGCGTGCGCGCCACGCCCGAAGGCTTCGTGCGCACCTACGGCGACGTGTCGCCCGGCGCGCCGCGGCTCGCGGGCGCGGTGCTCCACGCCTGCGCGGATCCCGCGGTCCCCTGGCACCGGATCGTGCGCGCCGACGGATCGCTCGCCCAGGGGGAGCGCCAGCGGGCGCTGCTCGAGGCCGAGGGGGTTCCCTTCCGCGGCGCGCGCGTGCTCATGCGCTCCGTGCATCTGCCGGAGGGGTGAGGTCTCAGGGCGCCTTGGCGAGGTAGCTCTGGCCCGTGCCCAGGTTGTGCTTTTTGTGCGTCCGGTAGTCGGTCACGGTCACGCGTCCGCGGAAGACGTGGGTCAGCGTGCCGCCGCAGCGATCGCTCACGCTGAACCGGGTCCCGCGGACCGTGGCGGCGCTGTACTTCCCCTTGGTCTGGTAGTTGCCATGCTCGTTCTCGCCCAGGGTCTGCAGCGCCTTGCTGCTCAAAGGCTTCTTCTTGGCGATCACCGCGATGGCAGGGCTGCTCTTGGCGTTCGCTGAGCACTCGGAATAGCTCGGAGCGCCGGGGAAGATACCGTTATCGAGAAGGGTCAGGGTGACCAGGCCCTTCAAGCGCGGAGACTTGCTCTGCGCCACTCCGAACAGCCCGCCGAAGAAGAGCCCCGACTGGGTGAGGGCGCGCTTGTGCCCGGTCTTCCTCGTCGTCGCCGTCGTCAGCCTGAGCTTGCCCAGGCGGGCGTCGACCTGGGTTCCCGCGGCGAGCTGGCGCGCATCGGTCAGGGGGATGAATCCCTGGCCCTTCGTGTCCGCGGCGGCGTGCCCTTCGAATGCGCCATGCGCGGTGCCCGGCACTTTTACGTAGACCATCCCGGAGACCGGGGCGAAGTCCGCCGCCTTCCCGAGCACGGGGGGCGGAGGCGGTGGGAGCGAGGCCGTGGTAAAGGTGTGATCGGCGCCCATCGTCGTCCCGTCCGCGCTCGTCGCGACCACGCGAACGTGATAGAGCGCGTGGGGCACCAGGCCGCTCACCTTCGCCGCCACCGCCAGCGCCCCGGTTCCTGACCCCACCGCTTGGGCCGCCGTCTGATCGGTGTAGGGGTCCGCCCTGGTCGTCAACCCATATTTCGCGTCCAGGCCGTACTGGAAAGCCACGATCGTCGCCGACCCGTCGGGGTCCACCACGCCGGAGAACGCCGCGCGCTCGGATCCCCGCACCTTCGGTGTGCCCGTGGTGACCGCCGGCGGAGCCGGGCCGACCAGGGTCGCGTAGCCGATGTTCGTGGAGGCCCCGACCGCAAGCGAATAGTGCCAGGACACACCCATGCCGTTGTCCTCGTCGGTGCTCGCGTCGACCGAGTTCGGATAGAGGGCCCCAGCCGCGGTGATGTCCTGCCAGAACATCGGGTAACGCCCTTCGTAGTACCCGTAGTCCGCGCCCGTGGGGCCGCTGACCGGGATGAAGCTCATGATCCGCCCGGGCGGGCTGTTGTTGGCACTGAGCGTGCACTCGGGCGCGTCACCGGCCGGTCCCCCCAGCGCGCCGTAACCCTCGTCGGCCTGCAGGTAGCAGTCGCCCGTGTGGTAGAGGGTCCCGCTGAGCGCCGTGTCGTAGTCGTTGGTGATTTCGAGCGAGGTGTCGTACTCATCGCTCCCCCCGACGTAGGTGTCCGTCTCGACCAATTGGGCGAGCTCGAGATCGCCGCTCGGACAGCTCCCCAGCGGCTGCGTGTCGCCCGTCGCCGGCCCACACGCGGCCACCGTGGTCGTCACGGTGTACGGCGAGGCCGCCGTGCCGGCTCCGCCGCGGGTCTGGGTCACGGGAACGAAGTCCGGGGTCGCCTGGGTGCCGCCCCCGGCGAAGCCCTCGGATACGGGCGGACCGAAGATCTGAGCGGCGCCGCCCGCCACGCCGGGATCGATCGCGTTGACCTCGATGAACGTCCCGCACGCGCCCGGATCGGTGCCACTGAAGAACGCCGAGGCGACGTCGTTGAGCATCGAGACCTGGCACCCGAGGTCGTTGTTCAGGTAGATCTCGGACATCGGCCCCGCCGAGC
Source organism: Solirubrobacteraceae bacterium (assembly GCA_036510175.1). Taxonomy (GTDB): domain Bacteria; phylum Actinomycetota; class Thermoleophilia; order Solirubrobacterales; family Solirubrobacteraceae; genus Palsa-465. The sequence goes on from DATCEM010000538.1 coordinate 7,737, forward strand.
TGATCACCTCCTGGTCGGCTGCCCGCGCGGCGCCGGCAACTCCCAGCAGGACGGCGATCACGACCGAAAGAGCGGTGGCGATCAGCAGTGCGCCGCGTCGTCGCGACCCGGCTCGATTCCCGCCTGCGTATGTACCCGTCATGTCGAAAGCCCCCGAGCTCATCCTGCGCGGTCCGCGAGTCTATCCGCGGCGTCAGGGACCCGCAACTGCTCAAGCCGGAATCGTGGGGCCGCCCGGGCTCCCCTCGGGCATGCTCGGCGACGTGACGGGCGACTCCGGCAGCGACCACACGGTTAGGGGCGCCTTGCGTCCGCGGACGGGAAACTCGTCCACGTACACGAGGTCGTCGGGAACTTCGTGAAGGGCGAGACGAGTGGACTCGGCGAGGAAGAGCTGGTGCTCGGTGCCCTTGGTCATGCTCTCGAGGCGCGACGCGGTGTTCGTCGTGTCACCGATTGCCGCGTACTCCAGGCGCCGCTCGGAGCCGACGTTGCCGGACATCACCGGACCGCTGTTCAATCCGATGCCCATCCGGAACTCGTGCCCGTAGCCTTCCTCGGCGAGCCACGCGTTGAAGCGCGGCAGGCGGATCGCGAGCATCTCGCGGGCGGTCGCCAGCGCCCGATCGGCGTGATCTTCCTGATCGAGGGGAGCCCCCCACAGGGCGAAGATGCCGTCCCCCATGAACGACACGAGCGTCCCTCCGTGATCGAGGATCGCCTCGGTCATGCCCTCGAGATACTGATTGACGACCTGGACCACGCGCTCGGGCTCGAGCGCCTCGGAGAAGCTCGTGAACCCGCGGAGGTCGGTGAACATGACGGTGCCCACCCGGCGCACGGCGCCGAGGCGCAGATCCTTATCGGTGCGAGCGATCACCTCGTCGACGACGGCATTGGGCACGAAGCGCGAGAAGAGGTCGTGCACGCGTGCCTGCTCGAATCCGCGCAGCACGTAGTGACCTCCGAGGGTGCCAACCGTGGCGATCATCAGCGCGGTCACCGGATAGACGAAGACAACCATGTGGCCGTCGTCGAACGCGATCTGTGTCGCGACGAGCAGCGTCGCGGCGACCGCGGCCATCACGGGAACC
>DATCEM010000539.1:0-10391 GCA_036510175.1 Solirubrobacteraceae bacterium
GAGCTCGACCCACCAGTCAGAGAGGTTCGGCGGCACCTGTATCCCCACCCCCGGCAAGAGTTCGCGCGCGTGCGCGATCAAGCGCTTCATGTCTTCGATCGTCACCTCGCATGCCCAGGGCGGCGCGTCGAGCTGCGGTCCGTCGGCGACGCCCGTGCGCCAGTACTCCTCGGCCGCCGCCGTCGCGATCTCGGCCGGCTCGCGGCCGTAGTAGCTCTGGTGCGGGACGAAGTTCTGCAGGATCAGCTCCTGGATGTGGCCGTACTCGGCGTGCACGTCGGCGAGTGCCTCCAGCGCGGCCACGCGCTCCGCTTCGCTCTCGCCGATACCGACGAGGATCCCGCTGGTGAAGGGGATCTGCAGCTCACCGGCGGCACGGATGCTCGCCAGGCGCGCCGCGGGGTGTTTGGTCGGCGAGCCCGCGTGCACCGTCGCCATCAGCCGCTCGGAGCTCGATTCGAGCATCAGCCCTTGGGAGGCCGTCACCTCACGCAGCCGAGCGAGGTCCTCGCTCGCCAGGACCCCGAGGTTGGTGTGGGGCAGGATCCCGCGCTCGAGCGCGCGCTCGCAGGCCCAGGCTACGTACGAGGTGAAGTCCTGGTGGCCGTACTCGCGCAGGCGCGCGGCGACCTCGGCGTTGTGCTCTGGCTTCTCGCCGGTGAGGATCAGCAGCTCCTTGACGCCCCGCCGCGTGGCGCGCTCGAGCACGCCCTCGACCTCCTCGGGGGCGTACAGGTGCGGCTGGTGGGTGGCAAAGGCGCAGTACTTGCAGTAGCAGCGGCATGTGCGCGACAGGGACAGCGTGATGTTCCGACTGAACGTGACCCGGCGGCGCATACGCCCGGTCAATTCTACGCGCGGCCGATCACGGGCCTTTTCTCGGAGGACCGCTGCCTCCCAGCGCCGCCGGGCCCATATCCTCCCCCGACATGCGGCACCGCTCAGTCGCCCTGCTGGCCGCCGCGATTCTCGCGCTCGCGGGCTGCGGGTCAACCGCCAAGCCGGGCACGCGCCCGCTGAAGCGCGCGACGCTGATGCTCGACTTCACCCCGAACGCGATCCACTCGGGCATCTACGCGGCGCGGGCGCGCTCCTACGATGTCGACGCCGGAGTGCGGCTGCACGTCATCGCCCCGGCGGCCTCCACCGACTCGATCAAGCTCCTGGAGGCGGGGCGCGTCAACTTCGCCGTCCTCGACATCCACGATCTCGCGCTCGCCCGGGAGCGCGGCGAGGACATCGTGGGGATCATGGCGCTCGTCGAGCGTCCCCTCGCGGCGGTGATCGCCGGCCCGGGGATCCGCAGTCCTGCTCAGCTCGACGGGCGGACCATCGGCGTAACTGGGGATCCGAGCGACTACGCCGTCCTCGACTCGATCGTCGCCGGCGCCGGAGGCGACACGCACAAGCTGCACGAGATCACCATCGGCTTCGATGCCGTGCCCGACCTCCTGAGCGGCCGGGTGGCGGCGGCCACCGCGTTCTGGAACGACGAGGGCGTCGCCCTCACTCACGCGAGGCCGGGGTTTCACGTCTTCCAGGTGTACGACTACGGCGCGCCGTCCTACCCGGAGCTCGTGCTCTGTGCCACCGGTAAGACGGTGCGCCACGACCCGGCGCTCGCCGCCGACGTGGTCAGAGCGCTCGTCCGCGGGTACCAGTTCACCGTGGCGCACCCCAGCTCGAGCGCTGCCGACCTCGAGCGCCTCGTACCGGGCCTCGCTCCGAAGCTCGTCTCCGAGGAGCTCGCCGTCGAGCTCCCGGCATTCAAGGGACCCAACGGCCAGGTCGGCGAGCTCGATCCACGGGTGCTCGGTGCCTGGGCGGCATGGGAGGCCCGGTTCGGGATCGTCAAGCATCCGCCGAACATCTCGCAGATGTTCGACCGGCACTTCCTCTCGCTCGTCGAGCACTGAACGGCCGCCGGTGCCTTCACACCGCCTCGGCGGATTTGCCCCTGGCAAATGCGCCAATGGAATTCGCGCCAGCGAATTCCACGCCTACTGGGCGCGGAGGTTGCGCTGCTCTTCACGCACCGATTCAGGGCGGCCCCACATCTGCGTGACCTCGACGCGCCCGGTGCGGACCTCACGCACCGCGAGCTCACCGTCGATGCCCCCTTCGTCGAGCAGCTTCAGCCCGGTGTGCACGGCGGGCACCGCGGCGGCGTGGCCGAAGCGATGGGCGACGATCAGCCGCCAGTGCCAGTCGTGCTTGGAGTAGGGCTGGGCGTTACAGGTGACGAGGAAGACCGCCGCCTCGACGTAGCGGGTCTCGTCGGCGATGCGAAGATCGAGCTCGAGATCGGTCCAGTCGTCGGGGAGCGACGCGACGATCTCGTTGAAGGCGTCGGCGAGCGGCATGGCCTACGGCAGCCTAGTGCACGAGCTGCGACACGAACGCGTAGATCACCATCGCGCTGACGACCATGACGAATACGCGAAATGCCCACAGCGCGGCGCGCACCGGGCCGCTCAGGACCATCCGGTCCACCGGGCGCGATGTGTCGAGGACGAGCTGATCGCGCTCGAGGAACTCGACCAGCTCCTGCTGCTCGGCGGCGGTCATCAGACGATGTGCACCGTCTGGAGGAAGGAGTCGATCCCGTAGGCCGCGCCGCAGATCGAGATGAAGACGACGATGGCGACGGCGATCCGGTTGGTGACGGCGCTGTTGGCCCACTGCCCCATCAGCTCCCGATCGTTGGCGAGGATGATCAGGAAGACCAGCGCCACCGGCAGCAGCACCGTTGCGAGCACGTTGGCGTTTAGGGCGATCGAGAGCAGCGGGGCGCCGGGGATGAGGATGATCACCGCGGCAATCAACGCCGCGCCGACGTTGGCCCCGTAGAACACGGACGCCTTTCGGGTCGAGTTGTTGAAGCTGTGAGCGACGCCGATGCACTCGCCGACGGCGTAACCCGTGCTCGCCGAGATCGTCAGGATCGCCACCGCTCCGGCCTCGATCAGACCGAGCGCGAACACCGTCGCGGCCGCGTTACCCGACACGAGCTTCAACGCACCCGGGAAGCCGGCACCAGCCAGGGCGTCGGCTGGACCGAATCCCGCACCCCCGTGGCCGAACAGGGCCGCCCCGGCGATCAGCGCGCCGCACCCGAAGAGTGCCGCGAACACCGCGCCGGCGATGGTGTCGTAGCGGCCGTGGCGTAGGTCGCCAGGGGTCAGCCCCTTGTCGGCCGACGCGCTCTGCTGGAAGAAGATCATCCACGGCGTCACGGTCGCCCCAATCGTCGAAGCGACGAGGAGGAGCAGCGTGTTGAAGCTGCCCCCGGGGAACGGCGAGGCGGTGATCAGCCCATGCCCGACCGTGCCCCAGTGAGGTCTCGTCATGATCGCGGCGACGAGGAAGAGCCCGTTGAAGACCGCCATGCCGAGCACGATCCGCTCCCAGCGCCAGTAGCGGCCCCCGCTCAACGTGAACACCACGAGGACGACGCCGAGCAGCGCCGCTACCCCGGCACCGAGGTGGAAGAAGGACAAGCCGATGCGGATCGCCACGAACTCGGCGATCAGAGTCACGACGTTGGTGAAGATCAGGTCGCCGGCACTGAACCATCCCCACACAGGCCCGAAGCGCTCGAGCACGAGCTGGCCGTATCCGCGGTGGGTCACGGCGCCCACGCGCATGCACATCTCCTGGCATACCACCGCCATGGCGAAGGTGACGAGGATGAAGGGAAGGAAGAAGCCGATTCCGTAGGTGGCGCCCGTGGTCGCGTAGGAGATCATGCTCGGCCCGTCGTTCTCGCCGAGCATCGCGAGGATCCCAGGGCCGACGAGCAGCCACAGGAGGGTCCAGCGGCGTCCGTGCCGGCGGGCGTTGTGGACGCGGAACCGGTCCTGCGAGCGTGCCTCGTCCTCGGGCGTCAGCGGCGGCCGCGGGAGCGCAATCGTGCCGTCGCCGCTCACCGCCCCGTCGAGCAGCGAGGGCGGGGACGGCGGATTCAACGTTCGACCTCCACACGTTCGACCTCCACCCGCATGGCGCGCGCGAGCGCGCCTCCCAGAACGTGGACATGAGCGCCGAAGCGGACGAACAGCGGTCCCTCGAACGGCTGCTTCTCGACGACCTCGAAGGTGTCACCGGGCGCGATCCCGCGTTCGCTCAGGTAGCGCAGCATCTCCGGGTCGGAGTCCGAGACCCGCGTGAAGGTGCCGCAGGCGCCGGCCGTCATGACGTCGAGACTCTCCGTTTCGCGCTCTTCGATCATCAGGTCGGCCGTGGGGATCGGGTCACCGTGGGGGTCGCGCGTGGGATGCCCGAGCTTCGCGGCGATGAGCTCCTCGAGCTCCTCGGAAAGGTGATGCTCGAGCACCTCGGCCTCCGCATGCACGCGGTCCCAGGGGACGCCGAGGCTCTCGGCCAGATAAAGCTCAAGCAGACGGTGATGGCGGATCACCTCGAGGGCGACGCGGCGACCCGCGTCGGTCAGCGACACGCCGCGGTAGGGGGCGTGCTCGACCAGGCCGAGCTCGTGCATGCGCTTGACCATCCCCGACGCCGACGCGGGCGTCACGCCGAGGCGCTCGGCGAGGGCGTTGGTCGTCACGGCGCTCACGTCACGCTGCTGGAGCGCGTATATCGCCTTCGCGTAATCCTGCACTGCGGGCGAGCGGACAAGGGTTTCCTGGGATGCCACGAGGAGAATTATGGCACACCTAAAAATCAATTTCGTCAGGCTAACGAGTTCTCCTCATCATGGGCTCGCGACTGGACCTCAGGCGCGTCCAGACGTCGTCGGAGCCTTCAGTTACGAAGTCGCGTGCCCTAACCTGCCTCGGCATGTCCATCACCACCGACGCGATCACCGCCGACTACACCGCGATCACCGAAGGCTGCGGGCTGCTCGACCGCTCCGAGCGGGGCAAACTCGCGCTCAGCGGCTCCGGAGGACCGGAGTTCCTCCAGGGGCAGGTCACCAACGACGTGGAGGGCCTCGAGCCCGGGGCGGGCTGCTACGCCGCCTTCCTGACGCCGAAGGGAAAGATGCTCGGGGACCTGCGCATCCTCAACACGGGCGACGAGCTCCTCCTCGACACCGAGCGAGTGGCGCTCCAGGAGCTCTTCAACATGATCCGGCGCTCCCGCGTCGGGTACGACGTCGAGCTCCACAAGCGCACGGTCGAGCGGGGCCTGCTCTCCCTGATCGGACCGCACGCGCTCTCGCTCGCCGGCGGAATCGAGCTCCCCGGCGAGGAGCACGCCCATCGCGCCACCGAGTTGGCCGGCGCCAGCGTCCGCGTGATCCGCACCGACGTCGGGGTGGACCTGCTCATCGAGGACGCCGGCGCGACGGAGACCGTCGCCGCCGCTCTGCGCGAGGCCGGCGCCGTCCCCGTCTCTGAGGTCGCCGCCGAATGCCTGCGCGTCGAGCGCGGGCGACCGCGCTACGGAATCGACCTCGACGAAACGGTGATCCCCCAGGAGGCGGGCCTGAACGCGCGCGCCGTGTCCTTCACCAAGGGCTGCTACGTCGGTCAGGAGACGGTCGCCCGGCTCCACTACCGCGGCAAGCCGAACCGCACGCTCCGTGGCCTCGCTCTGTCCTCGCCCGCCAGCCCGGGCGACGCGCTGACGTTCGGCGAGCGCTCGGTCGGCCGCCTCGGCAGCGTCGCGGTCTCCCCCCGCTTCGGCCCGATCGCCTTAGCCCTCGTCCGCCGCGAGGCCGAGAACGGTGCCGTCGTGTCGGTCGGCGAGGAGGGACTCGGGGCGACGGTGGTGGAGCTGCCGTTCAGTTAGGGGGCGGGGCGCCGGGCGGGTCGGAGGCGCCGGGCGGGTCGGAGGCGCTGGGCGGGTCCGGGGGCGTCCGAGGCGCCAGGCCGATCATCTCGCCGCCATGGGCCCGGGCATCGGACCTGGTCGAGAAACCGGCCAAATATTCCGCTTTCTCGACCAGGTCTCCGCAGCTCGTGACGGGCCGGCGACGTGTGTGACAACCCTGTCGCGCGCGGCGACCGATTCCGCCGGGTGCGGGTCCCGATCCGGCGGGCGGTGGTGCAGAAACTCGACGCGGGGCCGAGCCCGGCGGTCCGGGCCACCCCACCACCCCACGCCCCCCACGCCCCCCACGCCCCCAAACCCGGCGCGGCTATTCCTCCTCGCCCCGCCCCACATCGCCGCCCACCCCTGCGTACCGAAGCTCCCACGACCCCGCCGCCGACACGAAGCCCTCCAACCGCTCGCGATCGGGGGGAGGGTCGAGCACGAGGGCGGGCGTGTCGGGGTGCGAGGCGAGCCAGCCCGCCACGATCCTCACCTCGTCGACCTCGCCCGGCGGGACGTGGGTCCCCACCCCGCGGGCGCCGCCGAGACGGGAGAGCGCCGCAGCGGTCCGGTGCTCGAGCTCGTCGAGACCCGGCATCCCTCCCCAGTCGGCGATCCGGCCGCCGACTACCCAGAACGCGTCGAAGCGGCGCTCGGTGGGATGCGTCGCGAGGAGGAGCCGCGGCTGGGCATGAGTGGCCTGGAGCACGCCGCCAAGGCGGCCGAGGACGATCTCGAGACGATGCAGGCGCCGGCGTAGCCAGGCCGCGCGCTCATAGCGGCGTTCGGCGCCCGCCGCGCGCATCTGGGCTTCGACGTGCTCGAGCAAGCGCCGGCCGCCGTCGGCGTCGCCGAGGAAGAGCCCGAGGGCGGCGTCGAGGCGGCTGCGGTAGAGGTTCGGATCAAGGTCGCCGAGACAGGGCGAGAGGCAGCGTCCCATCTGCCCGTAGGCCGACGGGTGCTCGCGTCGCGGCAACCTCCGGCCGCAATGGCGAAGGCCGAACAGGGAGTCGAGCTGTTCAGCGAGCTCGTGCGCGAGGCGGCGCCCGCGCAGCGGGCCGATGGTCACCGCGTGCCCGGCGGCCGGCTCAGGCGCGACCTCGAGGATCGGGAAGGGGATGTCGAGCCGGCAGCGCAGGTACACGAGTCGGTCGTCGCGTCTGGTCAGGCGGACGTTCCCCGGCGGCCCGAGCTCCTTGATCAGGCGGTTCTCGAGCACGAGCGCGCCAAGCTCGGACTGGGTGGAGCGATAGTCGACGATGGCGGCGTGCGCCGTCCAGTCGGCGTCGCCCGCCGCGGGGGCGAAATGGGCACGGGCGCGGCTGCGGATCGAGACCGACTTGCCCACGTAGAGCGCGGCGCCCTGAGCATCCCGGAACAGGTACACGCCCGGGTCGCGGGGCAACTGGGCGAAGTCGACGGCCGGTGGACGCGGCGGCGCGGCGGGAAGCCCGCGCGGTCGCGCGGGCCGACGCGGGCGGCGAGGCGCGAGGAGCGCGAGCGCATCAGCCACCGTGGCGGCGTTCGCGCACAGGCGCGGGAACAGGGCGCAGAGCACGCGGGCGCATGTCTCGGCGTCGGGCAGCGCCCGGTGGGCCACCTCGACGTCGATCCCCAGGGCGTCGGCGAGCGCCGAGAGCCGGCGCACGCGCTGGAGCGGGAGCAGCGCGCGGGCCAGCGAAGCCGTGCAGAGGACCGGCGGATTGGACCACTCCAGGCCGCTGCGATCGAAGGCCTGACGGAGCACGCGCCGGTCGAAGGCTGCGTTGTGGGCGACGAACACCTTCCCCGCGAGGCGGTGCTCGAGCTCGCGCATCACCGGGTCGGCGGGCGGGGCGGCGTCGATCATCCCCTGCGTGATACCCGTGAACCGCTGGATCCCTCGACGGAGCGGGAGCGCCGTGCGGACGAGTGAAGACCAGCGGTCGTGGAGCTCGCCGCCCCCCACGAGGACCGCCCCCACCTCGGTGACCTCGCACTCCTCCCCACCCAGTCCGTTTGTCTCGGTGTCGACGACGAGCAGCTCGACGGTCGCGAGCGGATGTGCGAGCAAGTCCATCCCGCGGTGATACGCCCAGCGCCGGACGGAGTGCATGGACCCTTGCAACGCCAGGCCACGTCCGGGTCGGGTGCGACCGCCATGCGGGGTAGGATCAGGACAGTCAAGTCACCGGAAGGAGGCGTGAGCGATGACCACGATCGCCATCGACGCGGAGAAGCTGCGTCAGCTCGACGAGGACACGCGCCAGGCATGGACGACCTACAGCGATCGTCTTCGGGACGTGAGCGCACAGGAGTACGAGCCGCTCGAGAGCTCGAGCTGGGATCAGCTCCAGCTTGAGCTCCGTCGCGTAGAGCAGCGACGGCGTGCGCTCGAGCGCAGCGCCCGGCGCTGAACCGATCGGGACCTCAATCTCAGCGCGTCGGCGTCACGGCGCGGCGCTTCGAGGTCGGTTAGGGTTCGCGGAGAACGGAGGCTGAAAGCCTGGCGGGCACGGGGCCTACCGGGTCGTTTGTGAGAGGAGAGCCTGGAAGACGATGCGACAGGTCACGATGATCGGCATTGTGGGCGCGACCGTCATCTTCGTGTCGGCGTGCGGGGGGGGCACGAACACCTTCGCGAACAGGCCTCGGCCGCCGGAGCCGATCACCATCACCGGTCAGGTCAGCAACTCGCGGGTGCTCATCTCCCCCACCTCGTTCGGCGCCGGGCCGATCAACCTCCAGGTGACCAACGCGGCGAACCGATCGGTCTCGCTCGCCGTCGAGAACGCGAACGGGCACTCCGTGGCCGACTTGCAGTCGATCAATCCCGAGACTCCCGGCGTCGTCAAGTTCGACATCGCCCCCGGCGATTACGCGGTGATCGCGAGCCAGAGGGGCATCAAGCCGGCCGAGCTACACGTCGGGAGCGAGCGACCGAGCGCCGGAAGCAGCGTGCTGCAGCCCTAGCCCGTGGCGGCGACGGCCGATATCGCCCACGCCTGATCGGGCGCGAACCCCGTACGATCTCCGCGACAGAACATTCGCACCCGAGCAGGAAGAGGTAGTTTCGTGGCCGTCGATTTGAGCCGAGTCGCAGACGTGGAAACGGAGCCCGGTGAGCTGCCGCCGACGATGGCGGCGTGGGTCATCCGGGAGGAGCGGTTCGGCGAACCCACGGATGCCTTCCAGCTCGAGGAGATGGAGGTCCCCGAGCCGAGCGCGTTCGAGGTCATCGTGCGCGTCATGGCCGCCGGGGTGAACTTCAACAACGTGTGGGCGGCTCTCGGCGAGCCGGTCTCCGTCTTCCGCTACCACCCGCACGAGGATCACCACATCGGTGGCTCGGACGCCTCGGGGGTCGTCTGGAAGGTCGGCGACGGCGTCACGCGGTGGAAGCCCGGCGACGAGGTCGTCGTCCACTGTAATCAGGCCTCCTACGAGGATCCGGAGGTCCACGGCCTCGATCCGCTCGCCGCTCCCTCCCAGCAGATCTGGGGTTATGAGACGAGCTGGGGGTCCTTCGCCCAGTTCTGCAAGGTCCAGGCCCAGCAGCTCCTCCCCAAGCCGAGCCATCTCGCTTGGGAGGAGGCCGCGGCCTACGGGCTGACCTACTTCACCGCCTACCGGATGCTCATCGACCGCTGCAAGCTGCAGGCCGGGCATCGCGTCCTCATCTGGGGCGCCGCGGGCGGCCTCGGGGTATTCGCGACCCAGCTGTGCCGGCTCACCGGGGCCGAGTCCGTCGGCGTCGTCTCGAGCGACGCCAAGGGCCGGCTGATCGAGGAGCTCGGTGCGACCGGGTATATCCATCGCGGCGAGTACGAAGGGATGATGCGGCGCGGCGGCGAGTCGCCCGAGGAGGAGAAGGCACGCTTCAAGGAGTCGCGGCGCTTCGGCAAGGCGGTCGAGAAGATCCTCGGCGGCGCGCCCGACATCGTCTTCGAGCACGTCGGCAAAGCGACCTTCCCCACCTCGGTCCTGACCGTCAAGCCCTTCGGGAAGGTCGTGATCTGTGGCGCCACCTCTGGCTATCAGCTCGACTTCGACGTAAGGTATCTGTGGATGCGCCAGAAGGAGATCCTCGGTTCGCATTTCGCCAACGCCTGGGAGGCGAACAAGGCCAACGAGCTCATCGAGCAGTCGAAGATCCGACCGGTGCTCTGGAAGACGATGGGCTTCGAGTCAGTTGGCGAGGCCCACCAGCTACTGCGCGACAATAAGCACCTCGGCAAGATCGCCATCCTCGTCGGCGCGACCGAGGAGGGACAAGGCGCTACCGCCGAGGGACCCGGAGCCATTCGCGCGGAGGTGGGAGCCTGATCATGTCGAGCATCGTCTACATCCCCTGGTACGCGACCGTCCTGCGCCACGAGCAGTTCGCCGAGGCGGTCGTCGAGATGGCTCCGGTCGTGCTCCGCTATGGCGCCACGCGCTACGCGGTCCATCGCTCCCGCGACGACCGCTACAAGATCACGCAGATGGCCTGGTTCGAGTCCAAGATGGACTGGTACAAGTATTGGGAGGGGCCGGAGATGACCGAGTTCCGCGCCGCCAACTCCGGGCACTACCAGATCCCCGTCGTCTACGTGTGGCACGACGAGCTGACCGTCGGCGAGATCGTG
>DATCEM010000540.1:0-3238 GCA_036510175.1 Solirubrobacteraceae bacterium
TGGGTGGCGATGGAGGTCGCCTCGGGCCATCTGCGGTGGGTCCTCGCCAGTGCCGGCGGCGCTTTCAGCGCCCCCGGCGACACGCGGACGGGCAGCCAGGCGGCGATCGATGTCGTCGAGCAGGCCTGTCGCGCGGACAAGATCACCGGCACGGGCGGCTCGAGCGTGACCCTTTACGACTGCCGCGGGCGGGCCTCGGCGATCCTCCAGGCGGCGAAGAAGGCGACTCCCAGTAAGGCCACGACGATCTGATCGCCTGACCCGGGGGTTTTACCATTGTGGTCGATGGTCCGATAACGCTCCGGTGACGCTCGTGTCCAGGTCCCTCATCCTCAGGTCCGTGCTCGTCGCCGGCGCGCTGGTGCTCTTCGGCGCCCCGGCTGCCGTGGCCTCGAGCGAGAGCACGAGCACGAACTGGTCGGGCTACGTCGCCCACGGCATGAGCTTCCGCCGCGTCGCCGCGCTGTGGACCCAGCCCACGGTCACGTGCACGCCGGGTCAGCAGACCTACTCGGCCGCGTGGGTCGGGCTCGGGGGCTACAGCCTGAACTCGAAAGCGCTCGAGCAGATCGGCACCGAGGCCGACTGCAGCGCGTCGGGGAAGGAGGTCTCGACGGCGTGGTTCGAGCTCGTCCCCGCGCCATCGAGGAGGGTCGCGATGATCGTCCACCCGGGCGACGTGATGGCCGGGCGGGTGACTGTGGTCGGCGACGAGGTGACGGTCGTGCTCCAGGACCGCACCCGACACCGAAAGTTCACCAGGAAGGTCATCGTCTCGCCGCTCGACGTGACCTCGGCCGACTGGATCGTCGAGGCGCCCTCGGAGTGCGATGGCGACGGCTATCAGTGCCAGCCGCTCACCCTCGCCGACTTCGGCTCGGAGACCTTTGCGCGCGCGCAGGCCGAGACGGCGACGGGAAAGAGCGGATCGATCACGAGCCGGCTCTGGCGCACGGCGGTGATCAGGCTCTCCCCCGCAGGTCGGCGCTTCGCCGGTAACGAGAGCTCGGGCGAAGGGCAGTCCGCGCCGTCGTCGCTGAGCAATGCCGGCACCTCGTTCAAGCTCACCTACTCCCCGATCACGCCGGTCGGGACGGGGCCCCAGCCCGACTACGCTGCCCGGATCGCCTCGAGTGCCGGGGCGAGCGCGGCGAGCGCAGTCCAGCCCGGCGGCGCCCGCCGCTGAGCGGCCGGCGGCAGATGCTTATGCTCCTCTTGCGCTTCTCTCACAAAGCGCGGTTAGCTTGACGGTCTCCAGAACCGAGGGAAGGATCTCGATGCGTAGTCGTAGATATCTGCTGTCGGCGGTCGGGACGACCGCCGTGATCGCGATCGGCGCCGGCGCCGCCGGCGCCGCAACGGGTTCGAAGACGACGCCGAGCCGGTCGGCGGCGCCGAAGGCCGCCCACAGCACCCGGCGCTTCGCGCCACGGTCGGGGAACTGCCCGAACATGGGCTCCGCCAAGGGCTCCGCCCATTCCTCGGGCACGGCCGGACCGCCCGGCTCCCCTTACGGCAGCATCTGAGCAAGGACCGCGAGCCAGTCCGAGGCGGCGGCCGCGACCTCCGCGGTCCGCCGGAGCGCGTGATCACCGGGCACGGCGATGACCGTGCGATCGGGACCCCCTGGCGGCATGCCGAAGGGGTCGCTCTGGCCTTGAACGACGAGGGTGGGGACCGCCACCGCATCGAGCTCGGGTAGCCGGCTCTTCGTCGGGTCATCTCCCCGGCCCGGAGGGTGGACGGGATAGGCCAGGCACACGACGGCGACCGCCCCGACCGACGCCGCCGTGCGGCAGGCGACGCGGGCGCCCGAGGAGCGCCCGCCGGCGATGACCGGGAGGCCGCGCAAGGCGCCCTCGCCCAGCTCACCGAGCACCGCCGTCCACGCCGCGTCGAGCTGGCGCGCCGGGGCCGGCGAGCGGCGGCCCGCCACCCGGTAGGGCTGCTCCACCAGCGCCACCGCGATGTCGAGCGCGACGGCGGCGCCCGTTACCGCGACGAGATCGGGCGCGCTGACGCCACCGCCGGCGCCGTGCCCGAGCACGAGGGCCGCAACCGGGCGATCGACAAGATGCAAATGCACACGCGCGCGTCCATGGGGAGTGTCGACCTCGACGATGCGGACGAGCCTAGAGACCGGCGGGGTGACGCTCGACGAAGCCGGCGAACTCGCCGCCGCCGCGGGCCCAGCGCGTCCCGTCCTCGGCCAGCGCCACCGTGTCGAAGCGCCAGCCGGCTACTTCCATCCACACGTGGCCGGCGTTGGCGTAGACGGTGATCCAGCGCCCGGGTCCGGGCTCGCCCCAGTTCTCGAAGTCGCCGGAGACCATCGGCGCGCTGACCAGACCGGCGGCGGCCAGCGCGTAGCTCACCGAACCCGAGCAGTCATAGCCGTCGGCCTGGAAGGAGCCGTGACCGCCGCCCCAGATGTAGGGGAGGGTGGCGATCGCGTTACCGGCGGCGATCACCTCGGCGACGGCCGCGGGCGCGCCCGGAGGTGGCTGCACCAGCCCGCCGGTGTCGACGGCGATCCCGCCGACGCCGGCGTTGCCCGTCTGCGCCGCGGCGGCGGCCTGCTGGGCGGCCTTGGTCTCGAGCGAGCTCAGGTGGTCGTTCAGCGTCTTCAGCCTCGACGCGCTGTTCGCCCGGCTCCCGAGCGCGTTGATGCGCTCACGCAGGAGGGCGTCCTGGAGCGCGGCGACCTGGTTTCGCTGGGCGAGGACCACGGCGGTGAGCCGCTGGTCGCGGAGCTCGAGCTTGCCCAGCGCGTCGGCCTGGCGAGTCACTTCGGTACGCGCGAGGCGGGTGCTGTCGACGATGCTCGCGTCCTGGGTGCCGATCGTCTTCAGGAACGAGAGCTTCTCCAGGAGATCGGGGAAGCCGTGCGACTCGAGCACGACGCTGACGATGTTCGGCGCGCTGCCCTCGTAGTCGGCGACCAGGTTCGCCGCGAGCGCGTGCGACGCGCGCTCGAGCAGGTTCTCGAGATTGAGCAGGTGCGTGCGCGCGTCGAGGAGCTGCGTCTGCACCGCTCCGAGCTGGGCCTCCCGCGCGGCGAGCTCTGACTGAAGCGCGCTCAGGCGACCCTCAGCCGCCCGGAGCCCGCCGTTCGTCTGCTCGATCCTCGCCGAGTCGGCCGAGATCGCCGACTGGAGTGAGGACTTGGCCGACTGAGCGGCCTGGATCTGGTCCTGGAGGCTGGCCGCGCCGCTCGGGGCGGGGCCGCCGGCGAGCA
>DATCEM010000541.1:0-5597 GCA_036510175.1 Solirubrobacteraceae bacterium
CGTGGTCGAGCTCGTGTCGATCTGGTCGTTGATGCCGATCACCTGCCCGCTCGAGTTGAGCAGGGGACCGCCGGAGTTGCCTGGGTTGATCGCGGCATCGGTCTGGACGGCATTGGCGATCGTCCAGTCATTGGGCGAGTAGATGGCGCGTCCGAGGGCGCTGACGATCCCCGCCGTGACGGTGCTGGGCAGGCCGAAGGGACTGCCGATCGCCACCACGCCGTCGCCGACCTGGAGCGTCGAGGAGTCGCCCACGGTGAGCGGATGGAGCTCGGAGGAGGGGACGTTGACGTGGATCACCGCGACGTCCTCCCCCGTGTCGGAGCCCACGACGTTGGCGCTGGCCGTGTGGCCGTCGGGAAAAGCGACCTTGATCGACTGGGCACCGGTCACGACGTGCTCGGCGGTGATGATGTCGCCGTTCTTATTCAGGACGAAGCCCGAGCCCTCGGCCTGGGTCTGCTGAGACCCGCTGCCGAAGCCGAAGAAGCCGCCAGAGCCGCTCGAGCTCGAGGTGGCGTCGACCTGGATGTCGACCACTCCCGGGCCGTCGAGCTTGAATATCTGGTTCACCGTCTTGCCCTTGCTCGTGCTGAGCGCGGTGGGCACGGGGCCGGGTCGGGCGGCCGCGCCGCTGCTCCCCGTGGTCTCGGTGATGATCTTCGTCGTGGAGTTGTGGTCTGCGGCCACAAGGCCGACCACGCCGCCGGCCACGGCGCCGGCGATGATGACTGGTAGAAAGCGTTTCATCGAGTATTGGTCTCCTCAGGAGGCGGAGTCAGTAGCGGTTCGGGTGACTGGGTTGGACACGGGGACGCCGGGGGGGCCGGCACTCGCCGGCTCCGCGAACCGCCAGCAGGCGAGTCCACCGACCGTAGCAATCGCGGTCACGTAGGTCGCCAGCAGCCAGCCGGTCGCGTTGTCGGTCCCCGCTGTGAGGCCGTGAATCGTGGCCAAGGCCCACACGGCGAAGTTGAGGTAATGGGCGCCACGCCAGAGGCGGCGGGGCAACACCCGCCGGAGCCTGTTCGTCACTCCGAGGGCGATGAGCAGCTCGGCAGCGACGATCCCGAAGGCGACGTCGACCGAACGATACGACGCGGCGAGGGGGACCACGATCTGGGCGAGGGAGAAGTGCACGTAGCTGTCGAGGAGGATCGCTCCCACGTGGATGGCGATGAACGTCGCGGTGAGGATGCCCGCAAATCGATGCAGGTCGTTGACCGCGAAGCGGGGAAAGCCCGGTACGCGAGCGCGCCCCGCGAGGCCGACACCGATGCACACGGTGAAGCTCAGCAGCAGATAGGCGACGACTCCGCCGGCCCTGGCCACGTACCAGATCACGCGCTCATCGCCGCTTGCGGCGCTCCGATGACGGTCTGCCAGGTCCGATTCGTCACCACGCCGGCCGGCGAGGAGAAGCGCCCCGGGAGGTTGCGCTCGTCGAGCCACCCAGGACCGTCGGCGCCGAGGAGGAACGCGGCCTTCGCCGCCACGTCGGCGTCGCGGCAGGTCGCCGCGGCAACGGTGACGAGGCTCCAGATCAAACCCGACGGCCGTCCCGTCGCAGGGTCGATGAGGTGGTGCTGGAGCTGCCCGTTTCGTCGCCAGCGCCGCCGCGTGCTGCCGCTCGTGGCGACCCCGCCCTGGCGGAGGTTCAGCGCGCCCGCGCCCGGGAGCCCGATTACGGCGCCGCCGCGGGCCGCGATGTCGCCGCCCGCCGCCACGAACCCGGAGCCCGGGAGCAGGCGCAGCGCGTCATCGACCGCGCGTGCCTTCACCACGCCGTTGAGGTCGAGCTTGGCGCCGTACGGCCGCGACAGCATGCGCTCGCGCAGCTGCACAGCGGTGAAGCATCCCGGCGCGCCGCGACCGGCGGGGCTGCGGTCAGAGCGCATGAGCGCGAAGTCACGGTCATATCCGGCGTCCTCGAGCGCCACCCCGAGCGTGGGGTCGATGAGTCCGCCGGTCTGCGCAGCGGCGCGCAGGGCGTCCGCCAGGGTCTCCGCGAACAGCTCAGACACGGCGATGGCGTTCGCCACCGAGCGATTTACACGGTTCAGCTCGCTGTCCGGCAGAAAGCGGCTGAACGCCCGCTCGCGGCGCTCGAAGAGCGACCGGATCGCGCCCATCTGCTCCTCGCCGGCGCCGGCGACGACCACGTCGCAGCCCATCGCGCGAAATCTCCCCACCGAGGTCACGATGCCCCCGTGGACACGCTCGGAGTCTGCGAGCTCGTGGCCGGGGCGACGTCGGCCTGGCCGAAGCCGGGGTTCGGGGCGGTGGCCTGGCTCGACGGCGAAGTGGACGTGGTGGTCGTGGTCGACGCGGTGGCCGCGGTGCTGGCCGCATGGCTCGAGTGGGCGAGGCCGACGGCGGCGGCAAAGGCGACGGCGGAACCGAACACCAGGCCTCGCTTGGCGAGCGCCGCACGTCTACGGGCGATGCTGATCGGTATCCCGGGCATTGATGGCTATGGCATCACCTCGGAGTGAGAGATCGGTGAGAGGTGCGTCAGAAGTTAGTAAGAGGGGGGGCGCAATCGCCCAGGGGGCGATTGCGCTGGAAGTTCGGTCGTGGGTCGGGGGGTGGTGCTGGGACTGGGGCCGAACTTCCCTGGGCTGGCGGGACGGGCATTCGATTAGGGCATCCCGATTAGCTTCAGTCGTCGGCGCCTGGGGGGCGCCTTTTGTCCTTGCGGGAGGCTTGGCGACGCTTTGCGTCGAGGCGTCGGCGTCGGGATGCTTCGGTTGGCTTCGTGGGGCGTCGTGTGCGCGGTACGGCGAGCGCGGAGGCGAGGCGGCGACGGAGACGCTCGAGTGCGAGCTCACGGTTGCGGGCCTGGCTGCGGGCGTCCTGCGCGATCGCCACGACGACGGGTCCGTAGCGGGCGGTGATTCGTCGTTTCTGCTCGTCGGTGAGCGCCCCAGAGTCGGCTACGCGGAACACGGCCTCCACGCGCGAGGCGGTCACGTTGGCGTGCTGGCCGCCGGGTCCGGAGGAGCGGCTCGTGCGCAGCTGGACCTCGCGCAGGGGCACGCGGGCGTGCCGGTCGATGGGCATCGGGTCGTCCATATCTGCTACCCGAACAGCCTCGCGTATCGGGGGGTCGACGCCCTCGAACGGCCGCCGGCGCCTCGCGCGCGCGTGTGGACGTCAGCGCCCAGATCATGGCGCCGCCCGCTGAGCCGACGTGCCCCTCCGGCCCGTGCTAGCGTCCCGCCTCGTTCGGTCGCTCGCGGTCTTCGTCGGGCGGCAAAAGCAGGTGCAGGCGCGGCGGGGTCGCTGGAGCGAACCTCCGGGCAAGGCGCACTAGAGGCCACGGAGGAATTCCAAGTGCCAACCGGAACGGTCAAGTGGTTCAGTGATGAGAAGGGCTTTGGGTTCATCACGCCCGATGATGGCAACCGGGACCTCTTCGTCCATCACAGCGGTATCAACTCGGACGGCTATCGATCCCTCGCCGAGGGCACCAAGGTGTCCTACGAGGAGGAGGCCGGTCCCAAGGGACCCAAGGCCGTAAACGTCACGAAGATCTAGAACAGGCAGTCGGGGGCGTCCGGGAGTCCGCCGTGTCGCCCGCGCCGCTCGTCTCGCGCGCCGAGCGAGCGACCGGCGCTGATGGCTGACTGGGTCACGATCTCCTCGCTCGCGACCGCCGGCGGGACGCTGGTGCTGGCGGTGGCGACGTTCAGCTCGGTCAAGTCCGCGAACCGGGCCGCGCGCACGGCCGAGCGATCGCTGCTCATCGGCCTGCGACCGCTGCTCATCCCCTCTCGGGATGATGACCCGGTCGACCACGTCCGGTTCGGCGACGATCACCGCCCTACGAGCAGGGAACGGCACAGGTTCCCCCGGAGGCCGACGATTTCCACCGCCAGCAGCTCGACCTCTATATCCCCGCGGGCGGAGACGGATTCTGGCAGGGGGCGATTCGCGACGAGACCGACACGCAGCACGGCCCGTTGACCGAGGCGGCGGCGACGGGGCAGCGGATCGTCATCGACCTCTTGTACGGCGACCACGAGGGCGGCCAGCGAGCGATCGCCCGCTTCTCGCTCGTGGTCGCCGATGACGGCGAGGGGCGCTTCGCCAACGTGCTCCGCTACTGGAACCTCGACAACGATGATCCTCGTGACCGCGACGGCGTGAGCCGTTAGGGCTCGGCCACGAAGCCGCCGGGCGGCTCCATCGGCAGCCCGTTACCGTTCCAGGCGAGGAGGCCGCCGTCCATATTGTGTGCGTCGTAGCCAGCGGCCAGGAAGGCCTGCGTGGCCATCGCCGAACGGCCGCCACTGCGGCAGTAGAAGACGACGGGAAGGTCACGATCGATCTCCGCGGCGCGAGCCGAGAGTTCGTCCAGCTCGATGTGCTTGCCTTCGGCGATGCGGCCGGCCGCGTGCTCGTGGGGCTCGCGAACATCGATCAGCTGGATCTCGGAGTTGGCGAGCAGCTCGGCGACCTGCTGGGGCGTGTAGTCCGGGTCCATGGTCAGAGCCTAGTGCACCGGCGCCGGCGTGGAGCGCCGGCGTGGAGCACACTCACCGCGGCGCGCACCCGCCCGTCCGCCCGTCCTCTCACGCTCTCCGGGACGCAACTTTGCGTGCGCGGCGAAGGTATCCGCGGCCGCGCGCCGATCTTGCGTACGACACGAAGGTCTCCTTTCCTGCGTGGCGAATATCCATAACGTCAACCGAAAATCGCATTGGTCCGTGGAAAGCGATAGTCTGCCGCTCCGGAAACTGCATACCCAGCCGAATCCCCGATCGCCAGAGCGGCCGGGGAGCGGGGGACCCAATGGAGCCGCCCATCGGCTCTGAGGGGCGAATCGCCGCAAGACGCGGCGTAGCGCAAGCTCTTTCAGCGCGAGCCCGACAGCTAACCCCGTAGGCACCCGAAAGAGAAGGGTCGTCTCCGTTGCTCACATCCCCCCGATCGACGCATTCTGGGATTCGCCGCGTCTACCTTGCCGTGGCCTTCCTGAGCGTCATGGCTCTCGGGATCCCCGCTACCGCGCTCGCCGCGCGGGCGTTCGGCACTCGGGTCCTCCAGCAGGGGATGAGCGGAAGCGACGTCTCGACGCTCCAGAAATGGCTCTCCATCGCCGGCTTCCAGACGCCGGTCGTGGGGTCGTTCGGTCCGATCACCGCCGGGAACGTGCGCCGCTTCGAGCGGGCGCACAATCTCACGCCCAACGGAATCGTCACCGCCCCCGTGGCGCGTGAGCTCGAGGCCATCGTCGAGGACAAGACGGACGGGCACGCGGCCTCCGGTGGCGCCTCGGTCAACCCCATGGCGCCGCCTCCGACCGTGCCGGCTCCGACGACCACCACGCCCGTGGGCACGGGCCTGTTCGGCGGACGGGTGCTTCAGCTCGGGATGCGCGGCCCCTCGATCAGGGAGATGCAGGAGTACCTGTCGGCGGCCGGTTTCCCGGTCACCGACGACGGAGCCTTCGGATCGACCACGCACCAGGCGGTGATGGCCTTCCAGACCTCCAAGAATCTGACCGCGAACGGAATCATGAACGCCACGCCGGCCACCGATCTGCGCGCTGCCGTCGCCGCGATCGACTCCGACAACACCGGCCAGAAGGC
>DATCEM010000542.1:0-2244 GCA_036510175.1 Solirubrobacteraceae bacterium
CGCCGCCCTGGCGGCGGCGCTCGCGGTGGCGATCATCAGCCTGGCGCTGATGCCCACCGACATCGAGGAGAGGCTCGAGCGCTTCGCCGGCCGCGCCGGCCGGCTGAGCCGACTGGCCAAGGCGGCAGGGAAGGCGCCCCAGACCCTCGGGAGCGGAGTGCGGACCGCGGGCGACCTGGTCCGGCAGCGTCGGCTGGGGCTACTGGGCGCCGTGGCCTACTGGGGCTTCGACATCGCCGTGCTCGGCGTCTGCTTCCACGCCTTCGGGGCGAACGTCCCGGTGGCCGTGCTCGTCGCGGGTTACTTCATCGGCACTCTCGGCAGCCTGCTGCCGCTTCCCGCCGGCATCGGCGGGGTCGAAGGGGGCATGATCGGCGCCTTCGTTGCGTTCGGACTCCACGCGAGCACCGCGATCATCGCCGTGCTCGCCTACCGCGCGATCTCTTTCTGGCTCCCGACGCTGCCGGGCATCGCCGGATACCTCGCGCTGCGCACCACGGTCCGCCGGTGGCAGGAGGACGACGCCTGAGGGCCTGCCGGTCCAAGGCCGAGGAGATGCTCTGAGGGTCAGGCAGCGGCCGTCTGGCCGTTCTCGCGTGGTGGTCCGTCGAGCAGGAAGATCTCGGCGCCGAGGTCGGGATCGATGTGGTTGGCGCTGAGGAAGGCGACAACCTTGCGTCCGGTGAGCTCGGCCACCTTCGCGCTGCACTCGTCGCGCATCGCCTTCTGGAACTCGTGGCGGATCTCGAGCACCGTGTCCGAGCGTCCCTTCGCCACCAGCGACTGCTCGCCCTTGGTCAGCGTCTGCTCGAGCATGACGAGCACGACGTTGTCGCGGATGGTCGTACGTGCCTTGGTCGGTCCTCGTCCGGTGTATTCACGCAGCATCCCGACGATGAGGTTGGATATCGCCAGGGATAAAGGACCTCCCGGCGGGGGTCGCTCTTCGGTGTGGTCGGCCATGGCCGCTCCGGTCTGCCTTTCCCTGGGGAATTGATCCGACGCCGGGAAGAGGGAAAGGCGGCAAGCCGCCGGGGCGCAAGAAAGCGTGGCGGGCGAGTACTTCACCCGTGCTGGTCTTCCTATTGTCGCACCTCGGTCGAACGGAGGGCGCGCGCGGTGCTAACGTGCCTCTAACGGTCTCGCGGGTGATCCCCCGTAACGCCGCTGAAGCAACTCGGATAGTGACCGGTGCTCCGATGGTGGGCGTGCGGGTGCGTCCTTGACATTGACCACCCTCCGAGGAGAACCGTGGCTGCAGCCAAACAGTCCAGAGAAGCCGATGTCCTCGTCGCCGGGCTGCGGGTCGCGGTCTGTGAACAGGGTACGACGAGCAGGCTTGAGTTCGAAGGCGAATGGGGACTCGCCGAACGCGACGGAGCGCAGGCCGCAGTCGAGCAGGCGCTGGAGCGAGACCCCGAGTGCGTGGTGCTCGACCTCAGCCGGGTGAGCTTCATCGATTCCAGCGGGATTCACGCAGTCGTAACCGTGGCCAAGCGTTGCGCGGAGCGGAAGGTCCACATGGTGATCATTCCCGGGCCCCCGCACGTACATCGAGTCTTCGAGATCTGTCAGCTGACGACGCTGCTCCCCTTCGTACCCAGGTCTGAGGGCTCGGGCTAGCGGGACCGGCGCGCGCTGGGGGCACGCGCCCCCGGACGGGACGAGACGCTCTTACGTAGGCCTCGTGCGCGAGCGTCGCGCGTCGCCCGACCGGCTCGCCCCGTGGTGTAGAGGAACGGGCCCTGCACAGCATCGAAGACCCGCTGAACCGGGTCGGGCCCCGGGACGATCGCCAGGCGCTTCAGCTCGTCGCTGGCGCGCAGATGTGCGATGAGCACCGCGCCGAGTCCGGCATGATCGATCGATGCGAGCCCGCTTAGGTCAAGGACGATCTGCCCGGCATCGCCCTCGAGGGCGTCGTCGAGCGCGTCGACGAGCACCGTGCCGGTGCCCGCATTCAGCGTTCCCGAGACCTCGATAATGCACAGGTCGCGCAGGCTGCGGCGGCGCAGGCGCAGCTCGCCGGGCCCGGGGTGGCGACGCTGCGCGACGCGGCTCGCGGCGTCGACCGGATAGAGACCGTCCACCCGGCGAGCACGCGCCGGGGCAGCGGCGCCCTCGCCGGTGCCGGCGCCGGCACCGGTGCCGGCGAGGCGGCGCTGGGCAGTAGCTCCCCGACGGGCGACGGAACGCAGTGCGGACCGCAGTCGCGTCGCTGCCGATTGGATGTGCCGCTTGTTG
>DATCEM010000543.1:0-3771 GCA_036510175.1 Solirubrobacteraceae bacterium
AGCGGTGCCGTCGTGCACGACACGGCGCTCAGGCCGGTGGCGTCGACGTTGGCGGGCGTCCACGTGCCGGTCGGGTCAGTCGCGGTGACGACGTTCCCCTGCTCGTCGACGGCGACGCACAGCTCTGCCGACGAGCACGACACGCCGCTCAGCTCGTTGCCCGACCCGGCGACCGGTGCCGGATCGATGAGCGCCGGGGAGGAGAAGATCAGCGGCTGCGCTGCTTGGGCCACCTGCGGTAAGCAGACGGTCGCGGCGAGAACCACCAGGCCCACACAGACCCGTATCCACGGTCCGGATGCAACCCGCAGGGAAGACTTAGCCCACATGTCGAACCTCATCCATGAGAACCGCTACTCTATGGAAATCTCGTCCGGCTGTCCATAGCGCACCAGGCCAGGTCAGGACCGCCCCGCGCCTCCGAGCGAGTAAACCGACACTCCGAGCCCGCGCGAGCTTTAGCGGGCCCGCCCCGCGAACGCGTCGCCCGCCGAGTCGATCGCCACACACTCCTTCGCCGAGGGACAGGTCACGCCGACGAGCACGGCGGCGCCCGCGATCGGCTCGACCGACCACCCGCCGCCGGCGGGATCGCCGAGGAGCTCCCGGCCGAGCGCATCGACGGCGACGCACTCGCGGGTCGACGGGCACGCCACGGCGGCGAGTCCTCCGCCGCTGGGATCGATCGCCTTCGGCGTCTCGGGGCGGGACGCTCGCGGGTTGAACGTGGCCTCCTCGCCGCTGCTGTCGACGGCGACGCAGCGTTTCCTCGTCGGACACGCCACCCCCGTCAGCGCGGCGCGGAGATCGACTGTCGAGGTGGCGATCCGCGCGCCGGTGCGCGGCGAGAACGTGATCGCGCGGCCGTGGTTGTCGACGGCCGTGCACTGGTTCGCCGACGGACACGCCACGGATGCGAGCTCATCGTTGAGGGCGACGTCGACCACGTGGCGCTTTCTCGATCCGGTGCGTGGGTCGAACGTCACCTCGCCACCGTTGTCGTCGATCGCCACGCACCGGGTGGCCGATGGGCACGCCACTCCGCTCAGGCCCGAATTCGAGCGCGAGTCGAGGAACCTCGGCCTGTGGGCATGGCGAGAGCGGGGGTCGAAGGTCACCTCGACCGAGGTGCGCACGGCGACGCACTCGGTGACCAGCGGGCAGGCCACGCCGTCGATTCCGAGGATCGAGCCGGCGAGGATCGTGCGCGGCTTGCCCGCTCGGTGCCCTACCGGGTCGAAGGTCACCTGCCGGTTCTCATCGACCCCCGAGCATTGGCTAACCGAAGGGCACGAGACCCCAAGCAGGAGGTTGCCGGGATCGACCAGCCTCAGTCGCGGTTTGCCGGGCGAGGCGGGGTCGAAGGTCAGCGCCCGCCCGGCGCCGTCGACCGCCGTGCACGAAGCGGCGGACGGGCACGCCAGGTTCACCAGGGTGATCTGGCCCACGGTGGCCCCGCCGGGGTAGGTATCGATGTCGACCGGGGTGGGCTTCTCCGGCGCCTGCGGATCGAACGTCGCCTCCCGGCCGCCGCCCGAGACCACCGCGCACTCGGTCACCGACGGGCAGGCCAGCGTGAAGGTGGGGGGGAAGCTCTGCGACATGACCGGCGTCGGCGTGGGCGTACCCGGCGCCTGCGGATTGAACGTCACCTGCCGCCCCTCCTGGTCGACGGCCGTGCACTGGGTGGACGCCGGGCACGCGAGCACGTAGAGCAGGCCGGACGGGTCGACGGTGACCGAGGACGGGGCGCCGGGGGAGGTGGGATCGAAGGTCACCTCGTCGTTGCGGTCGATCGCCGTGCACTGCGTGCTCGACACGCAGGTAACGGTGACCAGGCCGACCTCGGACTCTGGGTCGATGGCCACCGGCGTCGGCGTTCCCGGCGACCCCGGGTCGAACGTGACCTCGCGCCCGTCGCCGTCGACGGCCGTGCACTGAGCGGTGGACGGACATGCGATTCCGTTCAGCTCCTCGGGCGTATCGAACGCGCTCACGTCGATCCTCACCGCGCGGGGCGCTCCCGGCGATCGGGGGTCGAAGGTGAGCTCTCGTCCGTCCTGGTCGACCACCGTGCACTGCGTGACCGTTGGGCAGGCGATCCCGCCGAGGAAGTCAGGCGGCCCGGCGTCGATGGCCTCCGGGATAGCGCCGGCCGGGGACTGGGGGTCGAAGGTGACCACCCGGCCGGCGATGTCGATCGCCGTGCACTGGGTGCTGGCCGGACATGCGATCCCCGTCGTCGACTGGCCACCGTCCTCGTCGACCCTGATCGGCGCCGACCACGTGAACTGCGCCTGGGCGAGCGCGGGCACGGCGGCGAGCGCCACGCAGCACGACGCGAGCCAGACCACCAGCCGCCACGAGCGCAGTAGCCCCTCGCCAGACACGATGTCTGATGATCCTCCATCATCGGTGGGCGTGCTCGTCGGAGGAGCATGCCTACGATCTACATGAGAAGGGAGAGTCATGCTTTCGAGAGGTGTCACCAAGACTGGCAAGGCGCGAGCGAACCTGACCCCGGCCGGCGCCATCGGGCGCGGGCTCATCGCGGCAGCGCTCGGAACCGCGGCCATGGACGCGCTGCTGTACTCCCGCTACCGGCGCGAGGACGGCGAGGACTCGTTCCTCACTTGGGAGTTCTCCTCGGGCGTCTCGAGCTGGGACGATGCGCCGGCCCCCGCCCACATCGGCAAGCGCCTGTTCGAGGGCCTCTTCCAGCGCGAGGTGCCCGTCGAACGAGCGGGGCTCGTGAACAACATCACCCACTGGGGGTACGGGATCCTCGGAGGCGTCCAGTACGGGATCTTCGCGGGATCGCTCTCCGCCCCCCGGATCGTCTACGGGCTCCCGTTCGGCGCCACCGTCTGGGCCACGAGCTACGTCGTGCTCCCGCTCGCCCATCTCTACGAGCCGATCTGGAAGTACGACCCAACGACGCTCGCCAAGGATCTCAGCGCCCACCTTCTCTACGGCCTCACCACCGCCGCCGCCTTTGACCTGCTCTCGCGCGTATGAGCGGTCATTGGCCGCTTCTCGACGGGGTTCGAAATGCGCTGGTCGCGCGCTTTTTCTTCCAGACGTTCTAAGGTAGGCGTATAACGTCGATGAATACCGAAGACCTCGCCGAGATAGAACGCGCCGGGCGCCGCTGCGCGGTATGCCATTCCGGGCGCGGATGGCGCAAGTTCGGCGTCGTCCGAGCGGACGGTCGCGAGCCGGTCGTCCTGTGCGCCAGCTGCCGAGCGCGGGTGGGCGAGGAGACGTCGATCGCGACCAAGGCTGCGCCCGTGCCCGAACCCGCTCCTGCCGTCCAGGAGAAGGCACCGCCGCCTAAGCAGCCCAAGCCACGCCCCGCCAAGCGCCGGACCGAACCGCGCCAGGATCGCCTCCGGGACGCGCTGCCCAAGCTGCCCAGCTCATTCTCGACGGCGATGGCCGCTCGAGCGGCGGGGCTCAACACCGAGAAGACGCTCGCCCGACTCCAGGACATGGAGCGGCGCGGCGAGCTCAGGCGCGACGACAATCGCTGGACGACCGAGGCGCCCCCTACCGACCTCAGCGCGGCGATCGATCGGCTCGAGGCACGAACGAGCAATCTGCGGATCATCAGAGACCGCACGCCGGTCGGCTGATCGCCCGTAGATCACCGGGCTGCCGACCACTCGGCACAGCGGTCACCCGAGCCGCTTCTCGTAGTAGATGACCTCGACGCCTGCCAGCTGGCCGCGCCCGACCTGGCTGTAGCCCTCGCGCGCGTAGAGCGCCTGG
>DATCEM010000544.1:0-6464 GCA_036510175.1 Solirubrobacteraceae bacterium
ATAGGCGCCGCGCTCGAGGACCTGGGCGAGCGCCGGGGCACGCCCGACGGCGATGGCGCGGTCGAGCATCGCCGGCTTCAGGGCGTCGATGACCACGAGCACGAGCTTCTTGGGCCGCGTGCTCATCTAAGGATGCGCAGCCCGGCGTACTTGCTCTCGCCCCGCCCGCGGCCCGCGATCAGCAGCCAGAGCAAGAAGGCGAGGCCGATCGGGCCGACGGGGGGCGCGAGCACCGAGAGGACGGCGAGGAGGATCGCGGCGCCTTCGGCGTAGAGCGGGAGCGCCTTGGCCGCGTCGGCATCGAGGCGCGCGCGGGCGCGCGCGAACAGAGGCTGGCTGGCCGTGGCGGCGATCACCGCGCACACCGGCCCGGCCACATAGCCGGGCCAGATGACGGCGTGGCCGCGGCACAGCTCACCGGCGAAGAACACCGCCCCGACCGCGGCGCCGGCCAAGACCATGATCACCGCGAGGGGCCTGCGGTCGAGTCCGGCGCCCGGCTTAGCGCCTGGACCGGCAGGAAGCAGGCGCTCGAGGATGGTCAGGACGATGACCCCGGCGACCAGGGCCAGGAGGAACCCGGGGCTCTGTAGGAAGGCGTACTGGGTGTGCTTGAAGTCGAGCTCTACGTCGCCCGCGGCCAGCGCTCCGGCGGCCAGCGCGGGCAGGAAGGGACGGATCCCCACCGCCGCGGCGAGGCCGATCCCCTGGAAGATGTCAAAGACGAGGTGCACGGTGCTGTAGCGTGACGGGACGTGACGATAGACGAGAGGCGCCCGGGCGCAGGTTCCAGGCGGCCCCGCTCGACCGCACGAGAGATCGAGCGCTATGCCGGCCTGTTCGCGGAGCGCACCAAAGTGATGAAGTCCTCGGCCATGCGCGACCTGATGGCGCTGACCGAACGTGAGGACGTGATCTCGCTCGCCGGTGGGCTTCCCGACACCTCGACCTTCGCGCCAGACTCCTACGCGTCGCTCATGCGTACCGTCGCCGCCGACTCGTGCGCGCGGGCGCTTCAGTACGCGCCGACCGAGGGACTAGCCTTGGTCAAGCGCTGCATCGCCGACGTCATGCGCGCCGAGGGCATGGAGGTCGACGGCGACGAGATCCTCGTCACCACGGGCGGGCAGCAGGTGATCGATCTCATGTGCAAGACGCTGATCGACCCGGGCGACGTGATCGTCGCCGAGGCCCCCACCTACCCCGGCGCCGTGCCGACGTTCTGCGCCTATCAGGCCGATGTCGTGCAGGTGCGGATGGACCGCGACGGGATGTGCGTCGAGGAGCTCGAGGGCACCCTCGACGAGCTCGAGCGCAGCGGCCGCCGGCCGAAGTTCATCTACACCGTCCCGAACTTCCACAACCCGGCCGGGGTCACCCTCTCGCTCGAGCGCCGCCGCGAGCTCGTGCGCATCGCGCAGGAGCGTGAGCTGCTCATCCTCGAGGACAATCCCTACGGGCTGCTGCGCTACGAGTCCGACCCGCTGCCCACGCTGCTCTCACTCGACGGCGGTAACTACGTGGTCTACGCGAGCACGTTCTCGAAGATCCTCTCGCCCGGCATGCGCCTGGGTTGGACCGTTGCGCCACGACCGGTGCTCGAGAAGATGAACATCGGCAAGCAGTCCTCGGATCTGTGCTCGTCCTCGCTCTCGCAGTACTTCGTCGCCGCCTACTTCGAGTCCGGCCCCTGGCACGAGTACGTGCGCTCGCTGATCGAGATCTACCGCCGGCGGCGCGACGTGATGCTCGACGCGCTGGCCGAGCACTATCCCCGCGAGGCGGAGTGGACTCACCCCCAGGGGGGCCTGTTCATCTGGGCGACCCTGCCGGACTACATCGACACCACCGATCTCCTCGCCCGCGCGCTCGAGCAACGGGTCGCCTTCGTCCCCGGGCGCGCCGCCTATGTCGACGGGCGCGGTGGCTCGTCGATGCGCCTGAACTTCTCGGGCGTGGGCGAGAACGACATCCGGGAGGGCATCCGCCGGATCGGCGAGGTCGTGCGCGAGCAGGTGGCGCTGTACGGGACCCTGACCGGGTCGACGCCCGTCCCGGGCTCGAGGCGCGGCGACTCGACATCGGTCCTGGGGAGCGAGCCCCCACCGCCCGTGCCCGACTCCGAGCTCGCGAAGATCCTCCGTCTGCCGGCCAAGCGCAAGCGCGCCGGATGACGCCTGCGAGGAGCGGCAGACTGGCGCGATGAGTCGCGTGGCGGTGCTCAAGGGCGGGCGCTCGCTCGAGCGCCAGGTCTCGCTGAAGTCGGGCGCGCGCGTCGAGGAGGCGCTCGAGAACCTGGGGCACGATGTTCTCCCGATCGACGTCGGCGGCGACCTCGTCGAACGCCTGCTCGGCGACCGGCCCGACGTCGCCTTCATCGCCCTGCACGGCCGCGACGGCGAGGACGGAACGGTGCAGGAGCTGCTCGAGGTGATGGGCATCCCCTACACGGGCTCCGGCGTTTCCGCGTGCATCCGCGCCGCCGACAAGGTGCTCGCCAAGCACGCGATGCGCGATCACGACATTCCCACGCCGGACTTCTACGCCTTCAACGAGACCGCGTTCCGAGAGCTCGGCGCCGCCGTCGCCCTTCCCGCGATCGAGGAGCGCCTGCGCTTTCCCATCGTCGTCAAGCCCGCGTGCCAGGGCTCAGCCCTGGGGATCAAGTTCGCCCGCACCCCGGCCGATGTCCCGACGGCGCTCGTGGCCGCCTTCTCCTACGACCGTAAGGTCCTGCTCGAACGCCACGTGGCAGGCCGCGACCTCGCGGTGTCGATCCTCGACGAGGACGGGTCGCCCCGTGCGCTTCCGGTGGTCGAAGCGATTCCTCACGAGGAGGACTTCTACGACTTCGAGTCTCGCTACGAGATCGGGCGCACGACCTTCCTGTGCCCCGCCGAGCTCACCCCTGAGGTGGCCGAGCGCGCCGCCTCGCTCGCCACCGAGGTGTACGAGCTCATCGGATGCACGGGATTCGCCCGCGTGGACATCATGCTCGAAGAAGGCACGGACGAGCTCTACGTCCTCGAGCTCAACGCGATCCCCGGGCTCACCGAGACGAGCCTCATGCCCCAGGCCGCCGACGCGGCGGGGATCGGCTTCGACGAGCTCGTGCGACGGATCCTCGAGCGAGCAGGCGAAGGGGGCTAGGGCCAATGCCGCCAAGCGAGCGAATAACGCCTACATACCGGGCCGTGATGGCGATCTCCTCCCCGGTGGTACGCGCCTGGGGACGACTCGAGGTCTCGGGGCTCGAGCAGCTCCCGGCCGAGGGCCCGGCGCTGGTCATCTCCAGTCACGACAGCTACTGGGACCCGATCGCGGTCGGGATCGCGGGAGTTTCGCGCCGCCAGATCCGCGCACTCGCCAAGTCGACGCTGTGGAAGGCACCCCCGGTGGGCTGGGTCCTCGACGGGATGGGCCAGATCCCGATCGTGCGCGGCGGCCGCGACACCCAGGCGCTCGAAGTTGCGATCCGCGAGCTCGCTGCGGGCGCATGCATCGGCATGTTTCCCGAGGGGACGATCTCGCGGGGCACGGCGCTGCGCGCCCGCAGCGGTGCCGGGCGTCTCGCCCTGGCCGTGCCCGAGGCACGGATCGTCGGCGCCGCCGTGTCGGGCACGGTGGACATCGTCCGCGTCCCCAAGCGGCCGCACATCAGGGTCGAGTTCTTCCTCCCCGCCGGCGGTCAGGCACGGCCGGGCGAGAGCGCATCGGAGCTCATGGTCCGGGTGATGGCCGAGATCCGCGCCCGCGCCCCGGTCGCCATCCCCGGACGGCGGCGCACGGCGGCCAAGTACCGGGCGCTCGCCGAGGCTGCCGCCGGCGAAGACCCGCAGAGCTAATTCGTAGCGAGCATCCGCTCGGTGAAGCTGATCACGGCATCGACGCACTCCGAGCGCCACAGCTCGACCGTCTGCTCCCAGCCGCTCGCGGCTGTGGCCCGCTCGTGCTGAGCGGCGGCGGCCGGTAGCAGGAGCTCGCGCTGGCGCTCGAGCAGGGACCGCACGTCACGGCCCGAGCGCTTGAGGAAGACGAGCTTGAGCATGAGCAGCGACCGCGCGTCGCGCACGTGCGCCACCGGCTCGGTCAGCCAGTGCGAGATCGCCTCGGCGCCGAACGGGGTGACGCTCATGATCGTCCGCTCGGGTCCGGGGCCCGCCTCGGTGGCGATCGCATGGATGAGCTCGTTCTCCTCGAGCACCCCCAGGGTCCGGTACACAAGCTGACGCGAGACCGACCAGATCACGCCGATCTCGCTCCCGGGGGCGAGCGCCTTGGAGAGGGCGAACCCGTGTGCTGGCCCTTCGGCGAGGAGTCCGAGCACCGCCCATTCGCCCGGGACGAGGTCGCGCGCACCGATCGTCGGTACGCGAGGCGGCGAGAGTCGATCGGTGGGCGTCATACCCTGGGCTCGATCCGGACGGCGGCGCCCGCCCCCATCAGCTGTCTCCCGCGAAGTCCTCGGGCGTGACGCGGTCGAGGAAGTCCTTGAACTTCTCGACCACCTCTTCGGTGTCCTCCACCTCGTGCTCGAACTCGATCGCGGACTCGGCGATCACCTCGTCGGCGGCGAAGATCGGCGCGCCCGCGCGCACCGCGAGGGCGAGAGCGTCACTCGGACGCGAATCGATCTCTACGTCGCGACCGTTCGTCCGCAGGGTGATCGACGCGTAGAAGGTGTTCTCGCGCAGCTCGGTGACCGCCACCCGTGCGCACTCGACCTCGAGCTCGCCGAGCAGGTCGGCGAGCAGGTCATGCGTCATCGGGCGCGGCGTCGACGCCCCCTGCAGCTTCATGAGGATTGCCGCAGCCTCGGGATGCCCGATCCAGATTGGCAGGAACTTGTTGCTGTCGACAGTCTTCAACAGCACGATGGGCTGCTTGCCCACCATGTCGAAGCTGACGCCGTAGATGACCATCTCCTGCACGACGCGGTCAAGTATAGGCCCGGCCCTGACCCTCGCCTCCCGGCAGGTGGTTTGGCTGACGTCGGCGCCGAGTGGCGGTGGCCCTCAGGCCACCGCCACCGCCACCGCCACTGCCACTGCCACTGCCACTGCGCCTAACCGAGACCGTTGGCCTTGAGGAACTCCGCCGCCACCGTCGCCGGCGACTGCTTGTCGAGGATCACGGCCGCGTTCATCTTCTGCATCGCCGGCAGCGTGAGCAGGGCGCTGACCGCATTGAGCGTGGCGGCGAACTGCGGGCCCTCGGCGGCGATCACCTTCTTCGAGACGATCGGAGCGACGTTCTGGAAGCCGAAGATGCCCTTGGGATCGGCGAGCAGCGTGTACGCGCCGGATTTGAGCTGCGGGTCGGTGGTGAAGGCGTTGGCCGTTTGAACCTGGCCGGAGTCGAGCGCCTGGTAGATGAGCGCGCTCGTGGCCAGCGGCTTGAACGTCGGCACAACGTTGTAGTCCTTCTTCATTCCCACCAGACCGGCGAAGCGCGTCGCGTTCTCGGGCTCGGCGGCGAAGGTGACCGACTTGCCCAGCTTCGCCAGGTCCCCGACGCTCTTGAGCCCGTGGGCCTTGGCGAAGGCGACCTTGGTGATGATGACGTCCGAATCGGAGAAGGGCGTCATATTGAGCAGGTCGAATCCGTGCTTGGTGAGGAAGGCCTTACCGGCGTTGTAGGTTACGGTGGCGTTGGGGAAGTTGGTGCTGTTTCCGGCGAGGACGGACGAGATGTTGCCCGTGTACTCGGGGAACAAGTCGATCTGGCCCGACGTGAGCGCCTTATAGATGATCTCTGAGCTGCCGATGTTGTCCTTCAGCGTGACCTTGTAGCCCTTGTTTCTCAGGGCGGTCGCGTACAGGGCGCCGAGGATGAACTCCTCG
Organism: Solirubrobacteraceae bacterium; assembly: GCA_036510175.1. Classification (GTDB taxonomy): domain Bacteria; phylum Actinomycetota; class Thermoleophilia; order Solirubrobacterales; family Solirubrobacteraceae; genus Palsa-465. Next base: position 5,844 of record DATCEM010000544.1, read on the forward strand.
GGGAAGTTCTTGTCCCCCATGACCACGGCGGGCTTGCCCGCCCCCGGTCCGGTCGACGCCTTGGTCGAGGTTGTGGTGCTCGAGCTGCCACACGCCGCAAGGACGATCGCCAGTGCCAGCGGCGCGACGATCGCCGGTAATCCTCTGCGTAGGTTCCTCATCATCTCCGACCTCCCAGTTTGTACATATTCCGACCGAAAATACAGGAATTCTTCACAGCGACGAGACCGCGGCAGCGGGGACGAGCGCGTCGACGTCGTCACCGCGCGCCTCGTGTTCGAGCCGGACTCCGCGTGGCGTGAGCGCGCGCTGGGCCAGCGCCAGCAGACCTTCGACGAGAAGAGCGAGGATCGCTACACAGATCGCGGCGCCGAGCACGCCCGACAGGTGATATCCCGGCTCGTCGGAGATGATGTATCCGAGACCTCCGTTGTAGCCCGCGAGTGAGGCGATCGTCGCTGTCGCGACCACGTACACGGCCGCCGTGCGGACGCCCGCGAAGATGAGCGGGATCGAGAGCGGGACTTCGACCCGCCACAGGATCTTCCATCCGGTCATGCCCATCCCGCGCGCGGCGTCGACCACCTCGGGGTCGACTCCGACGATCGCCACGTAGGCGTT
>DATCEM010000545.1:0-4052 GCA_036510175.1 Solirubrobacteraceae bacterium
TGGCGGCTGGAGACGAGCAGGCCCATCGCCTCCTCGACGAACTGCTCGTAGCGCCCGGGCGAATAGCGCTCGGGGTCGATGAGCAGCGTCCGGCCCGCCTCCTCACCGATGGCGCGAATCGCGCGCGCGGCGAGCTCGGGGTCGATCGGGCACGACCATCCCGGCTGGATGAGCGCCCAGCGAACGACCTGCTCGATCTGCGCCAGCGTCCGGGCGCGGTTGGCCTCGACGTGCTGGCGCACAATCTCGGGGGTGCCCTCGGGCGGGAGCAGGATCAGACGCCAGGACGCCGGCCGGCTCGCGACCGCCTGGAGGAAGCGACCGACGCTGCTGGCGAGGACCTCGACGGGATCCTGGGCTCCCGGATCGGCGGGAACGACCGCGGCGAGCTGGGCGAGCGCGCTCTGCTCCTCGCGCTCGAACAGCTTCCCGAGCAGCGTGCCGAGGTTGGGAAAGTGGTCATAGACCACAGGCCGGGTGACACCGGCGGAGCGCGCTATCGCCTCGATCGACACCCCGGCGTAACCCTGCTCGAGGATCACCCCGAGCGCCGCATCGAGCAGCTGCTGACGGCGGTCCTCGGGCGGCATGCGCGGCGCGTAACGACGGCGGGGTGCGGGGTCACGCTTGAGAACCGGGCGCGGCGACATCGCGGGCGAGGCTAGCACTTCGTAGCTACATGATCGTAGGTTTGGTCCGCCGCGGACGGTCTGATATCAGTCCGCGCGCGCATCCCGGCGGCGAGTACCGAGAGTGGTAGCTAGCGGCGGCGGTCCGCTCAGTCTGCGTGCCATGCGCAGGAGGACCAGTCGAACGGCCGCGCGAGCGCGCTCAGGCGAGCGTCGTTCTCCCTCCAGTCGCGTTTGACGTGACGGCCGATCACCACCGCCGCGACCGGCCCGGCGCCGGCGAGCCGGAGCGCCGCCGCCGCGCTCTGAGCGCCCGACCCGGTCGTCCACGTGTCGTCGATAAGGAGCACTGACTCGCCGCCGAGCACGCGGGTGACCTCGTACTTACGAGGGTCGAAGGCCCGCTCGGGCACGGCGACGGTCGAGCGGGTCAGCAGTTGCTCATAGCGCTCACGAGTCGGCCGGGCGAGCTCGCCGACGATCCGGCGCAGCGGGTGGGCCTCGTCGCGCTCGCGGCTGCTCGAGGGCACGGTGCTCACCACGTCGAATGCCGTCGTCGCCGCGACACGCGCCAGGCACGACTCGTGCTCGGCGATGAAGCGCCACAGCACCGCGGCGATCTCCACCTGAAGGCGCCGCGCCACCTCGCCGCCGAGGCGCTTGTAGCCCGCCAGCGCGTGGTGCAGCTGGCCGCCCGCGACGCTGTAGGAGATCGGTGCGACGGCGTCGAGCGAGCTGTTGCGCTGGCCGCAGGCGAAGCAGCGATCGTGACCCTCGGTGAAGGTGAAGCAGACCTCGCAGACCCCGGCCCCCGGTCGCGGGCCGAGCATGAAGTTCCCGTACAGCTCGGTCAGCTCGGCGACCGTCGGCATCGCGGGCGCTCAGGCGACGAGCGCGCCGGGCGAGGTCAGGCGCTCGATGAACGTCGTTATCTCGACCGGCGAGCGGATGACCCGCGCGCCCGGTCGGGCCGCGAACTCCCTCGCCCAGTCCTGCTCGAGTAGCGACTCGAGGAGGAACACGGGACGCCCGTGCTCGAGCGCCAGGCGCGCCTGAATCCGCGAACCGCTGGTCACTGACGCCTCGACCACCACCGTGGCGAGCGAGAGCCCGGACATCACGGCGTTACGCATCGGGAAGCTTCGCCGGCTCGGGGGCGCGTCGGGCCAGAACTGCGAGACGAGCGCGCACTGCGCGGCGATCCGGTGCTGGAGCTCCATGTGCTGGGGCGGGTAGGAGCGGCGCAGTCCGGTCCCGATGACGGCGAGCGTGCGACCGCCGCGGGCGAGCGCGGCGGTGTGGGCGGCATGGTCGATGCCCGTCGCCAGGCCGCTGACCACCGTGTAGCCGTGGTCGACGAGATGCTCGGCGATCTCCCCCGCCGCGCGGACGCCGTGCGGCGACGCGACGCGGGCCCCTACGACCGCGATCGCGCGGCCATCGGCAGGCGCCAGTGTCCCGGTCACGAAGACGAACGGCGGCCTGTCGTGCACGGCGTGCAGGTTCTCGGGATAGCCCGCATCGAGGACCGTGTGAAGGCGCATGCCCTCCGCCTCCCACCCTTCGATCTCGGCGGCGATGCGCTCGAGCTCGCCCGCTGGGCGGTCCTCGCCGAACAGCGTCGGGGGCTCGGCGGCCCGCTCGCGCTCGAGCACGGCGACGGCGCTGCCCGCCTCCTCGACCAGGGTCGCGCACTCCGGCCACGGACGCCTCCCCGCGCGCAGGAGCGCGATGAGTGCGGCAGCCTCGGTGCGGTCGGGCATCGACCTCAGGCTAGCGCCGCCGTCGGCGCCGTCAGTGGACCACCTGGGCGTCCTGCGCGATCGCCAGCATCTGGTGATTAGTGAGGATGTTCTGGAGGGTGTTGATGAGCCAGTAGACGGCGGAGCCCTGATGCCAGGCGACGATGCGGATGCGCTGGCCCTCGAAGAAGAGCTCGAACTTGCGCCCGCCGAGCACGATCCTCTGGCCCGGGTTATCGAGGATCGGGGGATCGGTCCAGTCGGTCCCCTCGACGTCGTAGTACTGGCCGATCTCGCCCTCGCCGACGACGTCGACGTAGGCGTAATGCGCGCGATGCGTGCGATCGGTGATGAAGTAGCTGCGCATGTCGTCAGCCGGCGCCGCCAGCGTCGTCAGCCGGCGCACGGGGAAGTACACGGGGATGGGCAGGTTCGTCGCCAGCGTGTGCGCCTGCCCGAGCTCCGAGGAGGTGGCGCGTGAGAGCGGCACCTGGGTTACAGAGCGTCTGTGTTTGGAGCTCGACGCGGGCGGGACCTGGATGTGGCCGTCGGTGACGCCACCGTTGAGGAACTCGTGCACGGTCTGGTGGATCTGCGCGCCTGAGGCGGTCACGTAGGACGGCCCGAGGTCGGCCTGGAAGGTCACCTGGTGGATCGGGTGTCTGGCGGATTGGACGAGGAGCTCGAGCAGCTGCAGGACGGAGTTGGCCGAGCGGATGTCGGTGCTCGAGTAGCGGCCGAAGATCTTCTCCAGGCCGACGCGCTTGGAGATCAGCCCCGAGGCGCCGAGCTGGTTCTTGATCTGACGCAGAAAGTCCTGCTGGCGCGCGTTACGTACGAGGTCGGTGTCGGTGTGGCGGTAGCGGACGTACTCGAGCGCCTGCTGACCGCACAGCTTCTGGTACCCCGGCTGGATGTTGATCTCGGCGTAGGTCTGGCCGGCGGCGAGCCCGTAGTTCAGGTTCAGGTAGCGCCGGTCGACCTGGACGTAGACGCAGTCGAGGTAGTTGACCAGAGCCTTGAAGCCCTCGAAGTTGATGTCGACGACGTGGTTGATCTGGATCCCCAGCACCTGCTTGATCGTCTTGACCGTGAGCTTTGCCCCCCCGATCGAGTACGCGGCATTGATCTTCTGCGTCGTCGCCGTCCCGTGGAAGGGATCGATCGTCACCTTCAGGTCACGTGGGATCGAGAGCATCGTGGTGTCCGGCTGAGCGGGGTCGAGCCGGACGAGGAGCATGGTGTCCGAGTGGGCCGGGGAAGAGGAGTCGACGGCGCCCGTGGCTCGCTTGTCGGAGCCGATGAGGAGGATCGTCTGCGCGCCGCCGGCGTTGGCGCCGGCAAGCTCGTTACCGAGCTTGAGCTGGGGACTGAGCTTCAGCGCGTCGGTGAACGACTTCACCTCGAGCAGGACGCCAGTCGTCACGGTCGCCGCCGTCGCCACGATCACCAGCACGCACCCAAGGAGCATGCGCGGCCAGATGCCGCGAGCCCGGAGCCGGACGCGTCGGGACGCTAAGGGTGCTCGGGGAATTTCGACAACGCGTGGGCGCATGCGCAAGCGGCGGCGACCCCGCGGCAACGAGGGCGAGCCGTGGCTAGACCCGCTCAGCCGGTGGGCTGTAGCGGATCGCGGGGCGCCGGTTCTGGCGCCTGTGCTGCGGTGGTGATCGGTGCGGCG
>DATCEM010000546.1:0-3889 GCA_036510175.1 Solirubrobacteraceae bacterium
CGCGGCACATGTGCGTGGTCAGCGTCAGCCCCGGCGGCCTGCCCGCGAGCGCCTCGTTTATGTGGCGGATGTAGGTCTCGTGGAGGTGCTCGGCATCCTCGCCCTTGCTCGCCATCTGCGCGCGCTGGCGCGGATCGTTCAGGTAGGCGAGGCTCGTGTCGTCGAACTGCAGGTACGTGCACCCAGCTCCCGCCACCGCGCGCACCTGGTCCGCGTAGGCGCCGACCAGGTCGCTCCAGAACTCCTCGACGTCGGCGTAGACGCTCGGGTCGATCGCCGCGCTGCCGCCGCGGTAGTGCACCATGCTCGGAGAGGGGATCGTGAGCTTCGGGGTCACGCCCTCGTCCACCGCGGCCTGGAGGAAGCGGAAGTCCTCGGCGAAGATCGGGTGCTCGAGGTGGACCTTCTCGCCGACGTGGATGGCGGCCGGCGTGTATTCGATCGTCCCGTCCTCGCTCTGGAACTCGACGGTGATGTCGCCGCTCACCTTCTCGATCCCGCCGAGCTGGTAGATGAAGTCCATGTGCCATGACGCCCGGCGAAACTCGCCGTCGGTGGCCGACTGCAGGCCGGCCTGCTTCTGCATCCTCACGGCATCCCGGATCGCCTCGTCCTCGACGGCGCGCAGCTCCTCGGGGGAGATCCGGCCCGCCTCGAGCTCCTCACGCGCGCGGCGCAGCTCCGCCGGGCGCAGCAGGCTGCCGACGTGGTCGGCGCGGAAGGGGGGTTCGCTTCGTCTGCTCATAGGTCTAATGGTCGCCTAGATCTGTACAGGTTCTCCGCGGTTAATGACATGCTGACCGTCGTCCCCGTCCAGCGCGCCGATGTATGCAGTTGTCTACGACGCATACAGCGGTAGCTTGGGCTGTGGCCGAACCCATGAGCACGTCGGAGATCACCAGCGAGAACGTCCACGACCGGCTCCGGGCCGCGATCCTCGACGGCGAGTTCGCCCCCGGGTCGGTGATGTCCCAGGTCGTGCTCGCCGGCGAGCTCGGCGTCAGCCGCACGCCGCTGCGCGAAGCTCTGCGGATGCTCCAGAGTGAGGGGCTGATCGAGGCCGAGCCCAATCGCCGGGTCCGCGTCGCGCCGCTGACCCCCGAGGACCTCGAGCAGCTCTGCGTGATGCGGATCGCGCTCGAGTCGACGGCGCTGCGGCTCTCGATTCCCCGCATGACGCCCGAGAGCCTGGGCAGGCTCGAGGGTTACATGGCGGAGATGGCCCATCACGCGCAGGCCGAGGACTATGCGCGCTGGGTGGTTCCCCACCGCGCCTTCCACCGAGCCTTGACCGCGCCCGCCGGTGAGCGCATCAACGATCTTCTCGGGCAGCTCTTCGATCACGCCGAGCGTTACCGCAGACGGCACCCGGGCGGGGGCCCGAGCGCGTCGATGGCCGCCGGGCATCGCGAGATCCTCGAGGCGTGCAAGGCGGGTGAGCGCGACCGCGGAGCGGCGCTCCTCGCCAGCCACCTGGCTGCCACGGCGCTCGAGATCATCGCCCTGATCGACCCCGACTACGACACCATCGAACTCGAGACCGCGCTCGCCGACGCAGGCGGTCGGCCTTAGATCGCCTTCTTGTCCTTGGGGCGGGAGACGTAGGAGGTGAAGTGGGCGACGGTGTCCTTGTAGATGATGCGCGGGGAGCTGATGACCCGGCGGATCTTCTCACCCGTCTCGGGGTGCTTCTCCAGCGCATCGGCGGAGAATTCCTGGCGGAGCTCGAAGCGCGTTCCATCCTCGCGCTCGTATTCATATATCGGCATGCGTCGCACAGTACTGGACCAGGGGCGGGCGGGCCTCTTACACGAAAACTACGGCCATCCGACGGCTGTCTTAGCGCCCGCCCTGATGCTCATTGAGGTCCCCAACCTCAAGGAGCATGATGAACACCACAACCCTCCCGCTGTCCTCGCCGCCTCGCCTCCCGGTAGCGCGGGCAACTCGTGTGGCCCAGGTAATCCTCGGGCTCATCTGGCTGATCGACGGCGTGCTCCAGTTCCAGCCCTACATGTTCGGTAGAAGCTTCATCACCGGCGTCATCGACCCTAATGCCGTCGGCCAGCCGGCGATCATCGCCGACCCGATCACCTGGATCGCCAAGCTCATCGAGCCCCATGTTGCGGTGTTCAACGGTTTTGCCGCGACGCTCCAGGTGGCGATCGGCCTGGGACTGCTGTGCCGCCGCACGGTCAAGCCGGCGCTCCTCGTCTCCTTCGTCTGGGCCCTCGGCATCTGGTTCACCGGCGAGGGCCTGGGGATGATCCTCACCGGTAACGCGAGCCCGCTGACCGGCGCGCCCGGCGCCGCCCTGCTCTACGTCTTCGCCGGCCTCATGTGCTGGCCGCGCGCGGTTTCCGATCCGGCGGGCCGAGTGTGGGCCAAGCGCTTCGGCCTGCTCGGCGAGCGCGGCGCCCGCGGCGTGTGGGGGGCCCTGTGGCTCGGCTCGGCCGCCCTGTGGCTCCTCCCGGCGAACCAGGGCTCGGGCTCAGTGCACGAGGCGATCGCCGCGGTCCCCTCCGGCGCGAGCTGGCTGACCTCGATGCTCGACAGCGCGGCCCGCGCCAGCGCCGGGCACGGCACCGAGATCGCCGTCGTCATGGCGCTGGTTTCCGCCGCCGTGGGGATCGGCGTCCTCCGGGGCCGCCACGTCAGGCCCTACCTCGCGCTCGGCATCGCGATCTCGCTTGTGTACTGGGTGATCGGCCAGGGCCTCGGTGGGGTGTTCACCGGTCAGGCGACCGACGTCTCGACGGCGCCGCTGGTCATCCTCATCGCGGGCATGCTCTGCTCGCTCACCCCCCGCGCGCCGAGGCGTGGCGGCGAGGAGCGAGCCGCGACTGAGCGCGGCGTCGGGAGAGAGCCGGCCGGCCATGTTCGCGGAGGTGGCGTAGCCGGGGGGGCGGGCGTTTGCGCGCGCGGGGCCGCCGCCTTGTCGGCGCCGCGCCCCCGAGGCGGGCGTCACCGCGCGAGGCGGACCTCGAAGGGCCCGATGATCCTCGCCCCCCCGACGCCTCCTCGCGCGCCGCCGGGGACGCGGGAGTCGTCGACGATCACGCACGGCGACGCGCACGAGCCCTCGAGCCCCCGGCCGAGCCCAAACGGCCGGTCGACGATCACCGGTAGCCGCCGCAGGTAATAGGCCACCACGCCGCTGTTGGTCAGCACCGTCCGGGGATGGAGGGCGCCCACCGCCGTGCGCACCGGCGCGAGATCGGGCTGGTACTCGCGACCGTCGCGCTGGGCGAACACGGCGACGCCGGCGATCATGACGGCGAGGACCGCGGCCCCCCAGAGCCAGCGTGCGTTCGTGCGGTCGACGGCGGCGGCGAGAAGCGCGGCGCCAAGGGGGATGAGCACCGTGAGGTAGCGCTCGTTGAAGATCTCGGCGCCGAAGATCGGCGCGAGCGCGTGTCCGAGGAGGACCAGCGCTGCCGTGGTTCCGATCACGAGCACCGCCCGGGTGGCGCTCGGATCGGTGCCGGCGCGGGCGTGGGTGCGGGCGCCGCGGCGGAGGATGACGGTGACCGCCGCCAGGACTGCGAGCAGGGCGACGAACTCGAGCCAGCGGACGCCGGCGCTCGCACTCGCTCCGTGCTCCCCGAGCGCCAGGCGGACGACGACGTCGCGCAGCGAGCTCAGCGACGGCCCGGGGAAGGTCGGCGAGATCTTGGTGTGGTTGACGGCGTCCTGGCCACGCTCGAACTGCCACGCCCAGGGCACGAGCGCGACGAGGGACAGCAGACCGAGCGCCCCAGTCCTCAGCCGATCACGCCGACCCCAGGCGAGCGCGGCGACGGTCAGCGCGAGGAGGAAGACGATGGCCAGGTACTCGGCGTAGAGCGCGACCACCGCGGCGCCGAGATATACCCACCACCACCGCCCC
>DATCEM010000547.1:0-2556 GCA_036510175.1 Solirubrobacteraceae bacterium
GAGGTCAGCGTCGTCGTCGTAGAACATGGCGGGGAGCGTAGCGGGCGGCTGCGCTGCGCCGATCCCTCACCGCCGCGCAGCGGCCCCTAGGCGTTCGCCGTCAGGCGGACTCTCAAGACCGCGCGCAGCCTCACGCGTCACGGGCCGCCGAACTGGCTCTGGAGCGAGAGCACGTCGTTGACATAGCTCTTGGTGGACTCGTACATACCCGAATGCTCGACCGAGGCCAGGCCCTGGTAATACCCGGCAGCGGCGAGCGCCGAATTGTCGCCGGTGTCGGAGAGAAGCTGGTGCAGCAGGAGCACGCCTCCGAGGACGTTGTCGTGCGCGCTTGCCGGGGCGAGCTCTCCCCTCGCCAGGTTGCTCTGGATCCAGGCCCACGTACCGGGCTCGATCTGCATGACCCCGGTGGCGCCCGTGGGCGAGACCTCATCGTTGTTGAATCCGCTCTCCTGCCAGCCGATCGCCGAGGCCAGCGAGGCGGGGACGCCCTCGGAGGCGGCGATCGAGCCGACCTCGCCCGAGTCGACGCGCTCGGGAGTCGGGTAGGGCGGCAGGCCGGTGCCCGCGGAGCTGCCCGCTCCCGCGGGGGCGGCGGCGCCGGTGGCCGCGACTCCGTTCAGGCTGAGGACGGTGCCGATCAGGAGATATCCATTCGGATTGAGGTCGTTGACCGCGGCGAGACTCGCAACGGTGGTGCCGGCACGCTCGGCGATCGCCGTCAGGGTGTCGCCGGGCTGGACGACGTAGGAGCCCTCGTCGGTACTCGCCGCCGCCGTGGTCCTGGCGGTGTCACTCCACACCGCACCCGCGGACTGCGGTGGGATCACGAGCGTCCGGCCGGAGATGAGCTCAGCGGTCGTCGAGAGGCCGTTGGCCGCCGCGAGCTGCGCGACGCTGAGGCCGTCGGCGACGGCGACTGAGGTCAGCGTCTCGCCGGGCGCGACGACGTGGATGGCCGCGTTCGCCGGCGCCGCGATAACGAGCGCCGTGAGTGCAGTCAATGCCCACAACGGGCACAGCTTTCCAACTCCTCTTCCGGGCATCTTCGCCCTCCTTTCCCCCTGCCCAATGGGCGCGATCATCGCTGCCCTGTTACCGGAGATGATCGCCCGCATAGCCCCTTCCGCGCCACCTGTGCACGCAGGATTTCAGCATGCATGCAGAAATTCATCCCGTGACGAAAGCAGGAACTCGGCGCCCGAGCGCGACCCCTATGACCCCTCTGGCCTGCGATCGGTCAGGCGCCGGCGCAGGCCACAAGCGAGCGGGCCGGTATGTGCAACGCTCCGCCGGGAGCGGAGGCGAACGGCGCGGACAGGGCGCCGATCTCCGTCCGGAGCGCCTCGCGATCGCCGGGCGCCAAGCCGCCGACGGCGTCCCCGAACACCTGTGAGACGTCACGGGTGTGCTCGATGTACGTGTCCAGCGATTCGTGGCGCGCCTCGAAGTCGACCCCGTCAACCGTCACCTCGGTGAAGCCCGCCCCCTCGAGTAGGTCGGCGAGCCGGCCAGGGGTCGCGAGGGCGAACATGCCCGGCACGGATGGGTCGGGAGGCGAGACGTGTCCCAGCTCGACGAGCGCCCGCGTGGGGATCGTCGCCCAGGGGTTGTGTTCAGGCTCGTCCCAGACGGCAACGGCGAGCCGACCCCCGGGGCGCAGAACGCGACGGGTCTCACCCAGGGCCGCCTCGGGGTCGACGGCAAACATGAATCCCCAGCGGCAGAGCACGGCGTCGACGCTCGCCGTCGGCAGGTCGATCCATTCGAGCTCGAGCCGCTTGAACTCGACGTTCGCGATCCCGAGCTCGGCCGCGCGGGCCCGCGCGGCGGCGAGCATCCGCTCGCTGGCGTCGCTGCTCACCAGCGTGCCGCCGGGCAGGAGCAGTTCGGCGGCGAGTAGGCCCGTATCGCCCACGCCGGCCGCGAGCTCGAGCACACGCTGGCCCGGCTGCGGCGATATTCCGTCGATCATCCGTTCAGAGACGGGCATGCCGAACGCCCGCATCCAGTCCCGGCGGGTCGTCCACCCCGACGCCGAGCGCTCCCAGCGGTCGAGCAGCGCGGCGCGCAGTGCGTCGGGATCTTCGGCGCCCGTCATCGGCGGGCTTCGGCCAGCGTCTCGGTGATCTCGCCGAACGCCGCCTCGATCTGAGCGCTCAGCCGCCGGTGGAAGATCGCCAGCACCGCCGCCGAGGCGAGCGGCCTGAGCCGCTGCGTCGCCTCCTCGAGCTCGGCCCAGCGCTCCGGGGACATGTCGGCGCGGCGGAACGGCGCCCATACCTCTTGCAGGAAGAGCCGCACGAATCCGCGTGCGACCTCGTCACTGTGACGGTCGAGCTCTTCGATCACCGCGATCGCCGCCGGCAAGGGGATGCCGCGTCTGACCACTTCCTCGGCGGCGGCGAGGAGACCGGGGGCGGGAACCTCATAACGGTTCTCCCCGACGGGCACGAGCAAGCCGAGGCTGTGCGCCCGCGCGAGCACGTCCTGCGCCTCGGCACGGTCGATCCGGAAGCGATCCGCGAGCTCTGAGAGCGTGACGATCTGCGGCGG
>DATCEM010000548.1:0-6516 GCA_036510175.1 Solirubrobacteraceae bacterium
GGACGTTCTGGCGCGCGGCGGGCAGGCCCTTCCCGGTGAATCCGGTCCGCGTTTCGCGCCAGGTAAGCGCCGGGGACAGGGCGAGCGGACCATCGGTCCCGGGCAGCGGGACGCCGCGCACGAGCGCCGCCTCGACCGCGGCGAGGCGCTCCTCGTCGTCACCGGCGAGGTGCAGGCAGAGGTGGTAGTCGTCGATCGCCGGTGACTCGAAGCTCGACAGCGCCGTCGCTGTGGGGATCGGTGCACTGAGCTTGAGCACGCGCTCGAAGTAGGACGGACCCCAGCCCGCGGTGAATAGGAGCCCGCCGGGGCCCCAGGGGTAGCGACGCTCGAGCGTGCGCAGCGCCGCCTCGAGAAGTACCGCGGAGGCCGGACCCGGCGCGGCGTTCGCGTTCACGTCGAAGCAGAGCAGCCGGTCAAAGCGCGGGGCGATCGGATCCCCGACGTCGTCGACCGCGAGCGTCGCGGCCCACGCGTGCTGGCGCGCGGGCAGGCCCGGCGGCTGGGCGCCGAGGGCGACCGTCGGGATCTGAGTGCCCGCGGACGCCCGCTTCGCGGTCAGGCCCGCGGCGACGCCGCCCACGGCCACGGCCGAAGCGCCGGCCAGGAATCCCCGTCGGCTGAGCGATCGCCCGACACTTTTACCTTCGCCCCACATCTCAGATCCCGGCGGCCACGCTATCAGCCGGAACCCGGTCGATCAAGATGGCCTTATCCTCCACTGGCTTTGCGCAAAGGGGTCAGCATCCGTCTTGCCGTCGCCGTCATCCTCGGAGGGTCCGCTCTCGCTGGCACCGGCGCCGCGCCGAGCAGCGCCGCCTCGGGCAGGAGCTCGACGGTGAGGCTCGAGTCGACGAGCCTGGGCAAGATCCTCGTCGACGGGTCCGGATTCACCCTCTATCTCTTCACCCGGGACCGGCGCCGGGTGGACCGGTGCGTGACGGTCTCCGGCTGCCTCGACGTCTGGCCGGCGTTGACGAGCACCCGTCGGCCGGTCGCGGGCGCGAACGTGAGGTCCTCGCTCTTGGGGACGATCAAGTTCCACGGCGCGGTCAGGCAGATCACCTATGCCGGTCATCCGCTCTACACCTACACGGGTGATTTCGCCCCGCGGTCGACCGGCTACGTCGGCACCTACGAGTACGGGGGCTCGTGGTACGCCGTGAGCGCGGCCGGCAAGGCGGTGGGCCGCAGCGCCTTCTGAGGGCGCCGTGCCTCACACGCCGTAGGAGCGCCCGATCACGTCGAGCATGATCTCGTCGGTCCCCGCCCCGATCCGGTTCAGCCTCAGGTCGCGCCACGTGCGCTCGATCCCGTACTCCTTCATGTAGCCGTTGCCCCCGTGGATCTGGATGCACTCGTCGGCCACCTCGACGGCGATCCGGGCGGAGTGGAGCTTGGCCATGGTGATCTCGCGCACCGGGTATTCGCCGTTGTGGAAGCGCCAGGCGGTCGTGTAGACGAGCTGCCGGGCCGTCTCGATCTTCGTCGCCATCTCGGCGAACTTGTGCCGGGTCACCTGAAAGCTTCCGATCGGGCGCCCGAAGGCGGTGCGCTCCTTGGCGTACTGGAGGGTGCGGTCGAAGACATGCTGGGCCGCAGCGACCGACCCGGCCGCGCCGATCAGCCGCTCTCCTTGGAGCTCCCACATGATGTGGTAGAAGCCCTTGCCCAGTTGGCCCAGCACCGCGGACGCGGGCACGCGGACGTCCTGGAAGGCGAGCAGCGCCGTGTCGGAGGCGTGCATCCCCAGCTTCTCGAGCTTCTTCTCCCGGACCACGCCGGGGAGGTCCATGGGCACGAGGAACAGGGTGAAGCCCTCGTGCGGCGCGGCGTCGGCGTCGGTCTTGGTGACGAGGACGATCGCGTCGGCGCGGTGCCCGTTGGTGATGAAGGTCTTCGAGCCGTTGATCACGTACTCCTCGCCGTCGCGGACGGCGCGGGTCTTGATCGCCGCGACATCGGAGCCGGCGTCCGGCTCGGTGATGCCCAGGCAGAGGATCTTCTCGCCCCCGATCGCCGGTGCGGCCCATTCCTGCTTCTGCTCCTCGGTGCCGAAGGCGAGGATGGGAGGGAGGGCCATGTCGGTCTGTACGGCGATGCCCATCGCGAGCCCACCCGAATGCGAGTGGACGATCTCCTCGGCGAGCACGAGGCTCGTGTAGTAGTCGCCCCCCTGACCCCCATACTCCTGCGGCTTGTCGAGGCCGAGGAAGCCAAGCTCGCCCATGCGCCTGAACACCCAGTCGGGGAAGGTGGTCTCCTCCCACTCGTCGGCGTGGGGCTGGAGCTCCCTGGTCACGAAGCGGTGGATCGACTCCCGCAGCTGGTCGTGCTCGTCGGTGAAGATGAAGTGCTTGCGCTGGGTGGCGAAGTCGGGCTTGCGTACGTCGGTGGTGGCCATGCTCGCTGGCGCTCCTGGGCTCGCGGGTGGGGCGGCAGGCCCGGACGCTAGCGGAGGGCCGGACGAAAGTAAACAGTAGGACTTCCTACTTACTGCGGTCGGCGAGGCACTAGGCTTCGCGACCGACGCCATGCCCTACGAAACACTCCGCTACGAAGTCGCCGACAGCGGTGTGGCGACGATCGCGCTCGACCAGCCCGAGACGCGCAACGCCCTCTCGGACGCACTCCTCTCGGACCTCATCGCGGCGCTCGAGCGCGCCCGCGACGACGACCAGGTCCGCTGCGTGGTGCTCACCTCGACGCACGAGACGGTGTTCTCGAGCGGCGGTAACCTGGCCGGCTTCGCCGCGGAGACGCCCCTCGCGCATAAGCACTTCGCGAGCGAGCGCTTCCCCGACGCCTTCCGTCTGCTCGGCGAGCTCGGTAAGCCGTCGATCTGCGCCGCCAACGGGCACGTCCTCGCGGGCGCGCTCGGGCTCGCCCTCGCCTGCGACCTGATCATCGCCCGGGAAGATGCCCGCTTCGGGACCCCCGAGATCAACGTCGGCCTCTTCCCCTTCACGATCATGGCGCTCATCTACCGCAACGTCGGGCGCAAGAAGGCGAGCGAGCTGCTCCTCCTCGGCGAGCAGATCTCGGCCCACGAAGCCGAGCGCATCGGGCTCGTCAACCGCGTCGCCGGCATCGAGGAGTTCGACGAGGTCGTCCGCGACTGGGCCGAGAAGCTCGCCGGCAAGTCCCCGGTGATGATGCGCCTGGGCAAGCACGCGATGTTCCGCCAGCAGGACATGGCGCTCGCCGACGCCCTCGACTACCTGCGCTCGCAGCTCACCATCGCCTTCGCGACCGAGGACCTCCAGGAGGGGGTCAAGGCGTTCTTCGAGAAGCGCGAGCCGGAGTGGAAGGGTCGCTGAGTGATGAGCGACGACGCCGCGACGACCAGCCTCCTCCGCCCCCTCGCCGAGGATCTCGAGGCCCGCCGTGCTCTGATCAAGCAGGGTGGCGGCGCCGAGAAGATCGCGGCCCAGCACGCCGCAGAGAAGCTCACCGCCCGGGAGCGCATCGCCCTCCTGATCGACGAAGGCACGTTCGTCGAGCTCGGCCTGCACGGCCGCCCGCACCACTCCCAGCGGGCGATGGACGGCAAGGAAGCCCCGGCCGACGGCGTGATCACCGGCTACGGGAAGGTCGACGGCCGCCTCACCGCCGTCGCCGCCTACGACTTCACCGTGATGGCCGGCTCGATGGGCATGACCGGCGAGCTCAAGGTCACGCGCCTGCGCGAGCTCGCGCTGACCAAGCGGATGCCCTTCGTCTGGCTGCTCGACTCCGCCGGCGCGCGGATCCAGGAGGCGGTGGGCTCGCTCTTCGCGGGCTCGGGCTTCCTCTTTCGCGAGGAGGTCGTGATGAGCGGTGTGATCCCCCAGGTCGCGGCGTTGATGGGGCCCTGCGCCGCCGGAACCGCCTACATCCCCGGCCTCGCCGACTTCGTCCCCATGGTCAAGGGCCGCGGCTCGATGGCCCTGGCCGGACCGCATCTCGTCCGCGCCGCGATCGGCGAGGAGGTCACCCAGGAGGAGCTCGGCGGGTCGCGCGTGCACTGCCGTAAGTCCGGCGTCGGCGACCTCGAGGTCGCCGATGATCCGGAGTGCATCGAGAAGATCAAGCAGTACCTGGGCTACTTCCCCTCGCACTGCGAGGAGCCTCCTCCGGCGAAGCCCACACAGGACCCGATCGATCGCTCCGACGAGGAGCTTCTCGACGTCCTTCCCGACTCGAACCGCCGGCCCTACGACATGTACGAGGTGATCCGCCGGATCGTCGACGACGGCGTCTACTTCGACCTCAAGCCCCAGTGGGCGAGGACGATCATCACCTGCCTGGCCCACTTCGGCGGCCGCCCGGCGGGCATCGTCGCCAACCAGCCCAGGCACCTCGGCGGCATCCTCGACAGCGACTCGGCCGACAAGGCGGCGCGCTTCATCAACCTGTGCAACGCCTACGGCATCCCGCTCGTCTTCCTCATGGACGTGCCGGGCTTCATGGTCGGCACCAAGGTCGAGGAGGCGGGAATCATCCGCCACGGGGCGAAGATGCTCTACGCCACCGCCAACGCGACGGTCCCCAAGATCACCGTGGTCCTGCGCAAGGCCTACGGAGCCGGCTACTACGTGATGTGCGGGCGTGCCTACGAGCCCGATCTCATCGTCGCCTGGCCCTCGGCCGAGATCAGCGTGATGGGAGCCGAGGGCGCGGTGGAGATCATCTTCCGCCGCCAGGTCGAGGCGGCCGAGGACCCGGAGGCCAAGCGGGCTGAGCTGATCGAGAACTTCCGGAGCATCATCGACGTCTACGTCGCCGCCGGCAACGACATGATCGACGACGTCATCGATCCGCGCGAGACGCGGCCGACGATCTGTCGCGGGCTCGAGATGGCGGCGGGCAAGCGCATCGAGCGCCCGTGGAAGCGACACGGCGTCGTGCCCGTATGAGCCGCGCCGCGGTCCGATGAGCCTCGACGATCCCGCCATCATCACCTGCGCGATCTCGGGCTCGATCGCCGACCGCGAGCAGTGCCCGGCGATCCCCTACACGCCGGCGGAGTACGGCGCCGAGGCGCGGCGGATCGTCGACGAGGGCGGCGTGCACATCCACATCCACGCGCGCAGCCCCGACGGCGCGCCGAGCTACGAGATCGAGGACTTCCGCGCGATCAAGGAGGCGATCGTCTCCGAGGTGGGCGATCAGGCGATCATCAATTTCTCGACCGGGACGATCGGGGTCCCGGTGGCCAAGCGCATCGCCTACCTGGAAGCCGGGAAGCCTGAGGTGGCCGCCCTGAACATGGGCTCGCTGAACTACGCCAAGTACTCGCGCAGGCGCAAGGAGTTCGTCTTCGCCTTCGTCTTCGCCAATCCCTTCGAGGAGATCATCGAGCTCCTGGAGGCGATGCGCCGGCTCCACATCAAGCCCGAGCACGAGTGCTTCGACCTCGGCCACGTCGGCTCGCTCGCGCCGCTCCTCGACATGGGGCTGCTCGAGCCGCCACTGCACGCCGACTTCGTCATGGGAGTGGTCGGGGGCGTCCCGGCGACGGCGCGCAACCTGGCCGCGATGGCCGACAACATGCCTACGGGTACCCACCACTGGGGGGTGATCGGGATCGGGCGCGACCAGTGGATGCTCGTGGCCGCCGCGCTCACCCTCGGCGGCTCGATCCGCGTCGGGCTCGAGGACAACTTCTATCTCCCTGGCGGCGAGATGGCCCGCTCCAACGGCGAGCTCGTCGCCAAGGCCCGACAGCTCGCGCAGGATGCCGGACGTCGCCCCGCGACCGTCGCCGAGGCGCGCACCCTGCTCGGACTCGGGCGTCAGGTGGGGTCGACTGCGTGACCGCGCCAGCGCTCGAAGGCCTCAAGGTCCTCGATCTCTCGAGGCTCCTCCCCGGCGGGTTCTGCTCGCTCCTCCTCGCCGACTTCGGGGCCGAGGTGATCAAGGTCGAGGACACGGGGACGGGCGACTACATCCGCTGGTCACCTCCTTACTACGAAGGCGTCGAGGAGACCGCGCGCGGTGCCCTGTTCCTCGCTTTGAATCGGGGTAAGCGCTCGATTCGCGTCGACCTGGGGAGCGATCCGGGCAAGGACGTGCTGCGCCGGCTGGCCCGGGACGCCGACGTCCTGCTCGAGTCCTTCCGCCCGGGGGTCCTTGATCGCCTCGGCGTCGGTTATGAGCGCCTGCGTGAGGAGAACCCGGGCCTTGTGTACTGCGCGATCACCGGCTACGGGCAGACCGGCTCGGCTCGCGGGCGCTCGGGCCACGACCTGAACTACCTCGGCCTGAACGGGATCCTCGGCCTCACCGGCGAGCTGGAAGGGCCGCCGGTCCAGGCCGGCGCGCAGATCGCCGATCTCGGAGGTGGCGCGCTGATGGGGGCGATCGGCATCCTCGTCGCCCTGCGCGAGCGCGAGCGCTCCGGCCTGGGACAGCTCGTCGACTGCTCGATGTTCGACGGCTCCCTCTCGTGGCTGGCGATGGCCGCGGCGGCGGCGTTCGCCTCCGGTCGCGCCGACCGCCGCGGTGAGAACGCGCTTGCGGGCGCGATCATCT
>DATCEM010000549.1:0-3562 GCA_036510175.1 Solirubrobacteraceae bacterium
CCCTCCCACCCAGGCACGAGTGCTCCGCCGGCTCGCCATCGGAGCCTCCACCGCCGACATCGCCGGCGATCTGCGGATCGCGCAGCGCACCGTTCACAAGCACCTGCAGCGCATCTACGAGAAGCTCGAAGTCGGGGACCGCGCCGCTGCTGCGAAGAAAGCGTGGCGAGCCTCAGCTCGCTAGGAACAGGCTCGCCGGCGCGGACTCGAGCGCGCTCAGCGTGGCCCGGCGTCCGGACTCGCGCATCGTGTCGAGCATGTGGAACTCCATGCGCCCGACCGACGCCTGTTCGGGTGCGATGTACAGATCGGCATGGCGGCGGCCCGTCTCGGCGGTATCTGCTGTGCCCAGAAGCACGAGACGCTGGAGGGTGTCCATCAGAGTCGGCGCCGGCAGCACCTCGCCGGGCGCCAGCACGCGCTGCTCGGGTTCGTTGACGTCGGAGGCGATCACGGGACCCTCAGCCGCGGCGGCCATCATCGACACCGGCAGGTTGTCGAGCACGCCACCGTCTACGAGCAGCCGCCCGCCAAGGGCAACCGGAGGAAAGATCCCGGGGATGCACATGCTCGCGGCGACCGCGCTGGCCAGCTGTCCACGGCGGTGCACCACGAGCTCGGCGGCAATCAGGTCCGCCGACACGCAATAGTAGGAACGCGGAAGGTCCTCGATCGACCCGGGCAGGCTGCGCTCGAGCATGGCCCGCGCCCTCGTCCCGCGGAGCAGCGAGTGGCGCGGCAGGCGGTAGTCACCGAGTGGACTTCGCCTGACCCATTCCTCGTAGCAGCGCGCATCGATCTCGGCGGCGTCCATCCCCCCGGCGAGCAGCGCGCCGATGAACGCCCCCATGCTGGCGCCGCCGATCCTGTCGATGACGATGCCGGCGGCGAGGAGTTCCTCGATCACCCCGATGTGAGCGAAGCCGCGTGCCCCGCCCCCGGAGAGCACGAGGCCGACCGATCGACCGGTGAGACGACGCGCCAGCCGCGCCACGTCGGCGCCGAAGCTCGCGCCGAGGATCCGGTGCGTCGACCGTGGTTCGAGGGCGCCCAGCAGTACACGGATCCCAGGCTGCTCCGACGGCCCGAGCAGAGCCACGTCACACCCACGGAGCAGCGACAGCGGGACCCCGGGGACCTCGGGCGCGACGGGCGCCTCTGCGACGAGCAGGAGCACGCGGTCGGCTTGGCGAACGCACGTGGCGGTCCAGTCCGGGCTGCCCTCCCTGGTCGTCGACACGACGACCAGGTCGTGCTCGCGTTCGAGGCGCTCGAGTAGCGGCGCGAGCGCGAGGGCGGGTTCGACGCCCCCACCGAGCTCTGATGTCGTGGGCAGGTCGAGATGAGCGACGCGGCTCAGCCGCGTCAGCTCGCGGGTGAGCACGAGCTCGACCCCCCCGTTCGCCGCCGCCGCGGTCAAGGCGACGATGGCCACGGTGGCGGCGCCGCCGGCCGGCTCGGCATCGAGCCCACGGCTGCGCTGGAGTTGCGCGCCGAGCACGCGGGACACCGCGGCACCGAACCCGGGACTGTGCTCGAGCATCGCGGTGAAACGCTCGCGGCTGAGACGCAGGAGCTCCGCGTCGCGGCGGCAGCGCACCGACGCCGACCGGCCGCTCTGCGAGAGCAGTGCGAGCTCGCCGACGATCGAGCCCCGGCCGAGATCGCGCAAACGCTCCGAGGCGCCGGAGGGGCTCTCATACACGACCTCGAGGCGGCCGGTGAGCACGATGTAGAGCGCATCGGCCGGATCGCCTTGGCGGAAGAGCCAGTCCCCGACCGTCACTCGTATGCGATCGCAGCGCTCGGCCAGCGAGTCTCGGACCCCGGGGTCGAGCTCGGCGAACAGGGGTACCGCGGCCAGCAGCTCCGCAGGTGACTCCGGGCGCCACTGGACCCGCTTCGCCTCGACACGGCGTGGCGGCGACGGCCGTGAGGGCACGGATGAGAGCTTGGCGGGCATGTCGCTCTCCGGGTCGCCGAAATCGGGCACCGCCGAGGCGCGCAGGCCGAAGGCGCCGAGTGCGACGAGCGCGAAGCAGACGCCCGAGAACACCCAACCGCGGTGGAAGGCCGACGCAGTGCCGGCCACCGCCCCGTGGCCGACGAGCGCTGCGAGGATCGCCACGCCGACCGTGGCGCCAACCTGGCGGATTGCCCCGTTCAACGCGCTCGCGGCGGCGAAGCGACCGCGGGGCGCGTCTGAAACGGCGGCGTCGCTGACGAGCGGAAACGCGATGCCTACGCCGATGGCCAGCAGCACGGCGGCGGGCAGGTAGGCGCCGAGGTAGTCCGGCCTCCCCCCCATCCGCGCGAGGAGCACGACCGGACCGCCCGTCCACACCACCGCGCCGAGGAAGACGAGGGTACGGCGGTCGCGACCCGTGGCGAACCGGCCCGTCAGCCCCGCCGCGAGCGCGGCCACGAAGGGGGCCGGGGTCAGCGCCAGCCCGGCCTTGAGCGGCGAGTAATGCCACACCTGCATCAGGTAGATGACGTTCGCCAGGCCGAGCGCGAAGAATCCGGCCGAGCCGATCGCCGTGAGCGCACCGGTGACGGCGAATCCCGGGGCACGGATCAGCTCGAGATCGAGAACCTGCGCGGGATGGGCGCGGGAGCGCCTGAGGAAGATGACCGTGCCCGCGAGCGCAGCCAGGACGGCGACGATCACTCGCACGCTCGTCCAGCCCCACACCGGACCCTGCACGACCGCGAGCGTCAATGCGGCGATGGCCGCGGCCAGGACCAGCGCTCCGGCCAGGTCCGGGAGCTGACGCCGCCCCGGCGCCCGACTCTCGACGAGCTGCCGTCCCGCCAGCCGCCAGGCGATGACTCCGATCGGCAGGTTGACGAGGAAGACCAGGCGCCAGTCGTAGGCGTTGACGAGAACGCCGCCGATCGAGGGTCCGATCCCGGCGGCCAGAGCGGCCGTGGCCGCCCACAGCGCCACCGCCTGGGCTCGCTTCCCGGGCGGGTGGGCCTCGAGCACGAGGCCGAGCGACGCGGGGACGATCACCGCCGCGCCGACGCCCTGGAGCGCGCGGGCGGCGATCAACGTCCCGATCGAGGGCGCGATGGCGCACAGTGCCGAGGACGCGGTGAAGAGGATCACGCCGACGGCGAACAGGCGGCGGCGGCCCAGCAGGTCGGCCAAGCGCCCGGCGGGAATGAGGAGCGCCGCGAAGGCGATGTTGTATGCGTTGAGGACCCACGAGAGCTCCCCGAAGCTGGCGTGGTGGAAGGAACGCAAGAGGTTCGGGAACGCGATCCCCACCACGGTGTCGTCGATGAAGGCCATGAACACCCCCATCGACGCAACGAGGAGCACGACGCCGGGCCGCACCGCGCGGCGGCGGATCGGGGCCGTAGCCGAGGATCGCCGGCTCAAGTCTTCCGCTGCGCTGAGCATCGCTTGTTCCGCCACCCGCTTCGACGGAGCTCCCATCGCGCCACGATACAATCGCCTGCCTCTACGCGCCGGCCGAGGCACGAGTCCATTGACACGCTTGCTGAGACCACGGGCAGCGCCGAGCGGACTTCTGCGCCCCCGCTTGGCCGCGGG